>JAJPHA010000032.1 GCA_021325475.1 Rhodanobacteraceae bacterium
CCGTGGCGATGCGATGAAACGCATCGGCACGACGGCGAACGCCCGAGGCAGGAGCCGAGGGCCGGGTTGCTTGGCGAGCGCCGGACGCGCGAGCCTGGCAACAGCCGCGCTTGCGCGATGCCTCGCATGGCATCGCGCGCATTCGCGCGCCACCCAAGCCGACAGTTGCGACCGGCGCCTGCGGTGACACGACGCAACCGCGCGCCGAGGCCGGTCCGAAACTCCTCCGCCAGTCCGCACCGGGCGGAACGCCGCTCGCGCGCTGGCGCCGAGCCGCGCCGGCCGGGCGGCTCCGGGCGCGGCCGCGCTTGACAGCAAAACTGTCGATTCAGTGATAATGTCAGCATGGGTCGCAGAATCACTGCCAAGCGCACCTTCACCCTGGGCCTGCACAGCCGCATCCGCCAGGCCCGGGAGCTGCTCGGACTGAGTCGTTCCGAACTCGCCCGACGGGTCGGCGTCGGACCCAGCGCGGCAATCCAGTGGGAGCTTCCGAAGGGCACCGCGCCGAGCGTCAAGCACCTCATCGCGATCGCCGAAACCACTGATGTTTCCTTCGAATGGCTGACCACCGGCCGCGGCTCCGCGCGGCTCGGCATGACGCATGAGATCCCCGCGATCAGCCCGGATTGCTTCGCGCACGACCTGTTCGAGGAGGAACTCCTCAAGCTCGCCCGCCGGGTGCCGGGACGCCATCGCGACGCCCTGCTGCGCTATCTGCAACTGGTCTACCCGCCGGTGCGGTCGCCGCGCCGTTGACAGCGATACTGTAACGTTTGGCTCATTTCTGCCGGCTTTACCGCGCCCGGCGAGTTCGCTAGCCTGCGCACGCTGGATCGCAGGCACCTGCCCGACGAATCAGCGCCGGAACGCCGTGATCACGGAACCCGCGGCGGTCCGATACGTGGATCAGGAGCGACGCTGCAAGGGAGTGCCTTATTGCACCACTGCGGCGAGGCGGGTTTCACGAGACATGCGGGGGATCGCCACGCCGACGCCGGAGTTCGTTTCGCCACGCGAGGCTCGCGAGGCACGGCCACGGCAGACCGGGTGATCCCGCCCGGTCGCCTTATGACCGTGCCGACGCCAAGGCCGATCGCGCCACCGGAGCCTTCGATCACGGAAAGCAGGATGCTCCGCCGCCACGGATGGCCAAGGACCCCGCGCGGATCGCGCTCCGGCGGGCGATCCGCGCTCACGGCGACCCGCAGAAGCAATGGGCGAACACGCCGATTCGGTTCGGGCGCAGCGTCTGCAACAACTTGAGTTGCTCGCGCACGTCCGGTTGCGCGAGCCAGCCGCTCGGCAGCGACGGCAGCAGGGCCTGGGCCAGGCGCGCGACGGCGTCGTTGCCGAAGTTGAGCGCGAACCGTTCCCAGGCCGATAGCGGTTTCTCGACGTAGCGCACGCGATAGTCGCTGCCGAGATGGGCGCGCTCCGCGGCGCCGGCGATGGCGTCGGCGAGACCGCCGAGTTCGTCGACCAGGCCGCGCTCGCGCGCCTGCGCGCCGCTCCACACGCGGCCGCGCGCGATCGCGTCGATCTCCTCGGCGCTCTTGTGCCGCGCCGCCGCCACCTTGCCGATGAAGTCGTGGTAGCCCTTGTCGATCAGGCTCTGGATCGTCGCGCCGACGCGCGGATCGAGCGGCCGGCGCGGATCGAGTGCATCCGCCCACGGCGTGGTGCCGACGCCGTCGGTGTGCACGCCGATTCGGGCCAGTGTGTTGGGCACGCTCAGGATCAGACCGAAGATGCCGATCGAGCCGGTGATCGTGGTCGGCTCGGCGTAGATCGCATCGCCATCCATCGAGATCCAGTAGCCGCCGGACGCGGCGACGTCGCCCATCGACACCACCACCGGCTTGTGCGCCTGCTTGGTGAGTTCCACCTCGCGCCGGATCAGCTCCGAGGCGAACGCGTCGCCGCCCGGCGAATTCACGCGCAATACCACGGCCTTGACCGCGTCGTCCTCGCGCGCTTCGCGCAGCAACTTCGCCGTCGATTCGCCGCCGACCGTGCCGGGCGGCTGATCGCCAGGCAGGATCTCGCCCTCGGCAACCACCACCGCCACCGCCGCGCGCGTGTCGAGTCGCGCCTCGCGCTCGGCCGCGGCGGCGTAGTCGGCGAAATCGACCTGGCGGAAGCCGTGCTGCTCGCGCACGCCGCGAGCGATGAGGAACTCGCGCGCCTCGTCCGGCGTGGCAAGCGCATCGACCAGCTTGCTGTCGAGCGCGAGCTTGGCCATGTCACCGTGCGCGGCCTGGATCGCGCTGGCGTAGTTGTCGATCTCGCCGGCGAGCGCGGCCGGATCGAGATGCCGGGCGGCGGCGACCTCGTTGAGGTAGTCCGACCACAGGCCGTTCAGCCAGTAGCGGTCGGCCTCGCGCGCCTCCGGCGAGGCGTCGTTGCGCACATAGGGCTCGGCGAAGGATTTGTATTCGCCGACGCGGAACAGGTGCACGTCCACGCCGAGCCAGTCGAGGGCATCCTTGAAATAGCTGCGATAGAGGCCGAAGCCGGTCAGCAGCACGCCCTGTTCCGAACCGGGATGGAGCAGGATCCGGTTGGCGTGCGCGGCGAGGTAGTACTGGCCCTGGTCCATGCCGTCGGACACCGCGATCACCTCCTTGCCGGCGGCCTTGAAGCGCTCCAGCGCGGCGCCGATCTCGCGCAGCGTCGACAGCCCGGCGCGCTCGATCCGGTCCGGTTCGAGCACGATGCGGTCGATGCGGCGGTCGCCGGCGGCGGCGTCGATCGCGCGCAGGATGTCGCGCAACTGCACCTCCCTGACCTTCTCGCCGAACGCGCCGGCCAGCGCGCGCTGCGCCGCATCGCTGGTATACTGTTCCACAATGCTGCCTTTTGGATCGAGCACCAGTGCGGTGTGCTCCTTCAGCCGCGGCGCGCCGGCGCGCAGGGCGAACAGGAACGCGACGAGCAGCGCCAGAAAGATCAGGTTGAACACCAGGCGCCGGGTGAAATTGAGCAGATTCCAGAAGCCGACCAGAAAGGCCACCACTGGGCCGCGTGTCCGCTCCGCCATGTCGATTCTCCGCACGATGACAGAGCGTCAGCGTACCGCAACCGGGTCCGGACGGCACCCGTCCAAGGTCACGCCGCCGGCCGCGTCAATCGGCGGAAGCGCAGCAGCAGCAGCACGGCGGCGGTGCTCAGGCCGGCGATGAAGCCGACCCACATGCCGGCCACGCCGAGTCCGGCGGGAAAGGTCAGCGACCAGCCGACCGGCATGCCCACGCCCCAGTAAGCGAAGCTGGTGATCAGCATCGGCACGGCGGTGTCCTTGAGGCCGCGCAGCGCGCCGTTGGCGGTCGCCTGGATGCCGTCGGAAAACTGGAACACCGCGGCGAGCAGCAGCAACTGCGCGGCGAGCTCGGCGACCGCGGCGTCGTCGGTGTACCAGCCGGCGATGCGCCGCGGCAGCAGGGTCATCGCCGCGCACGACAGCGTCTGCGTGCCGAGCGCGGCGAGCATGCCGGCGAAACCGGCATGGCGCGCGCCGTCGGCGTCGCCGCGACCGACCGCGCGGCCGACCCGCACCGTGGTCGCCATGGTGATGCCGAGCGGCAGCATGAACGCGACCGAAGCGACGTTGATCGCGATCTGGTGGCTGGCGATCACGCGCGCACCGAGCGTGCCGACGAGCAGCGCACCGACGATGAACAGACCCGCTTCCATCAGCAGCGACACGCCCATCGGCACGCCCAGCCGCAGCAGCTCGCCGAGCACGCCCGGCTGCGGCCACGCGAAGCGCGCGAATGGCGCCGCCTCGCGGTAATGCCGGCGCAGGCCGAGGTACAGCGCGAACGCGGCGAACTGCAACCACAGCACGATGGCATTGGCCATGCCGGAACCTTGCGCGCCGCGCGGCGGCAGCCCGAGTCCGCCGTAAATCAGCAGATACCCGATCGGCACCAGCGCGATCAGACCGAACGCGCCGAAGTACATGGTCGGGCGGGTGCGCGCCAGACCTTCGGACAGGCCGCGCAGCGCGAAATAGCCGGTGAGCGCCGGCGCGCCCCAGGCGATGGCGCCGAGGAATTTGCGCGTCTCGGCGACGATCCGCGCATCGATGCCGAGCGCCTCGAGCAACGGCGAGGCGTGACGCACCAGCGCGAACAATGCCGCACCCGCGCCGAGCGCCAGCCACAGCGCCTGGCGAAACACCGCGCCGGCGCGCGCCGGCTCGCCGGCGCCGGCAAGCTGGGCGACGCTCGGCGGCACGGCCAGCATCACGCCGATCGCGGCGACGATGGCGAGCGACCACACATTGGTGCCGATCGCCACCGCAGCGAGGGTGGCGGCGTCGTAATGGCCGGCGAGCACGGTGTCGACCACGTTCATGCCGACCGCCGACAACTGGCCGAGCACGAGCGGCCCGGCCAGATGCAGGGTGTCGACGAGTTCGCGGCGCCAGCGCGCCGCGCCGGCGGGGGCGACGGAATCCATGACGAGAACGGCAGGCGAAGCGGCGCAGTGTAGCCGAAGCCGATGACCCTGCGCCGTGCCGCGGCGCCATCGAATCAGCTACCCTTGCGGCATGACGCACGCCGACGACACACCCGCACCCGCCGCGCCGGTGGCGACGAAATCGTTCTGCGGCAACTGCGGCGCCGAACTGCTCGGCCCCTACTGCTACGTCTGCGGCCAGCCGGTCAAGGGTTCGATCCGGCCGCTGACGAGCATGCTGCACGACATCGCCGACACCATCCTCAACATCGACTCGCGCATCTTCCGCACCCTGCTGCCGCTGCTGCTCCGGCCCGGCTTCCTCACCAACGAATACCTCGCCGGTCGCCGCGTGCGCTACGTCACGCCGTTTCGTCTGTACTTCTTCCTGAGCGTGGCGAGTTTCCTGCTGATGCAGTTCAGCCTCGACACCACGCTCGATCTCGCCCGCGACATCGTGAAGATCGACGACGGCGAGATGAGCATCGCCACCGCGCAGACCGCGGCCGAAGTGGCGACGCGACGCGACGCAGCGATCGCCGAGATCGAACGCGCGCGCACCGTCGCGGCGCTGCCGGACGCGGCGGCGAAGCAGCTGGCCAAGGCCGAGGCCAAGGTCCGCGCCGAGGCCGATCAGCGCCTCAAGTACCTCAAGGACGTGGAGGAGGCCAGGGCGAAGGGTGCACCGACGCCGCCCGATCCCGCCGAGGAGCGGGCACGCACGGACGCCCACGTCCAGTTCAACGATCGCGAATGGGACCCGCAAACCAATCCGATCAAGGTCGACTGGCTGCCGGCGTTCGCCAACGCCAGGCTCAACGCCTTCGTCGGCCACATGCGCGACAATCTGCCGCGCATCCGCAAGGACCCGAAGCCGTTCCTGCTCGGCGCCGTCGCCACGCTGCCGCAGGTGCTGTTCGTGCTGATGCCGTTGTTCGCGCTGCTGCTGAAGATCTTCTATCTGTTCAAGCGCCGGCTGTACATGGAGCATCTGATCGTCGCCCTGCACAGCCACAGCTTCCTGTTCCTCGCCCTGCTGCTGCTCACGCTCGCCGGTCTGGCGCGTGGCTGGGCGCACACGGCGGCGCCGTGGCTGGCCGCGCCGCTCGACTGGCTGATGGTCGCGCTCGGCTGGTGGCTGCCGATCTATCTGTTCCTGATGCAGAAAAAAGTATACCGGCAGGGCTGGTTCTTCACGACGCTGAAATTCGGCGCGATCGGCATCTGCTACACGATCCTGATCTCGGTCGGCATCGCCGCGGCGTTCCTCGTCAGCCTGGCGACGACATGATCCTGTACCTGGTCGAGCTGGACGTCGATGCGACGGTGGCGGCGGCGTATCGCGCCTGGCTCGCCGGGCACGTGCGCGAGATGCTGACGCTGCCCGGTTTCGTCGCGGCGGAAATCTTCGAGCGCCGCGAGCCGCCGGTCGCGGCGGGACGGATCGCCCTGTGCGTGCACTATCGTCTGGCGAGCGCCGCCGATCTCGAGCGCTATCTGCGCGAAGACGCCCCGCGCCTGCGCGCGCAGGGGACAGCGCGGTTCGGCGACAAGTTCAGCGCGCGGCGTCAGGTACTGGTGCCGCTGCCGCCGCCCTGAGCCGCGCTCAACGCGGGCTCGGCGGCGTGCGCTCGAGTTCGGCCGCACGCTCCTCGGGACTCATCGACAGCAGACGCCGGCGGTAGGCGTCGCGCTCCTCCGGCGGCAGGCCGCGCCAGGTGCGCTGGAACGCGCGGCGCTGCTCGGGCGTCAGCGACATCAGCATCTGCCGCGTCGGCCGGCGCTCCTCCGGCGGCAGCGACTGGAAGAACTCGCGCAACACGCCGGCGCGATTCTGCGCCTCGGCGCCTTCGAGAAAGGCACGACGCTCGGCCGGGCTCATCTGCAGGAATCGCTCGCGCAGCCGGTCGCGTTGTTCCGGCGGCAGCGCGCCGAAGCGCTTGAACGCCTGGCGGATGCGCTGCTGCTGCTCCGGCGGCAGTTGGCGAAACCGTTCGTAGCGCTCGCGCAGTTGCGCGCGCTGCTCCGGGGTCAGGCTGTTCCACTTGCGGAAGCGCTGCTCGACCTGCGCGCGTTGCTCGGGCGTCAGGGTCGCCCAACGTTGCGCGCCGCGCCGCAGCCGCTGCTGCGTGGCGGGCGGCAGTTGATCCCAGGTGCGGTGCACCGGCTCCAGCACCTGCCGTTCCTCGGCGCTGAGCGCCGACCACGGCACCGCCACCGCGCCGGTCGCGTCCGCGGGCGGCGGCTCCTGCGCGCGCGACGCCGGCGCGGGGGCGAGCGCCGCCAGCAGCAACACGCCGACCAGCAGCCAGCTCCGCAGCACGCTCATGGCTCGCGATCCTTGGGTTTGGCCGCCGGCGGGCTCGCCGCCGGCGCGTGCTCGGCCAGGCCGAGCGGATCCAGTCCGTCGGCGGCATCCTCGTACTCGCCGAGATAGCCGATCAGCTCCGGGTCCGGATTCGGCGCCGGCGGGCGCTCTGCGATGGTGTGCACCTTCGACCCCTGTCGTGGTTGCGTCGCCGCGGCCGGCACCGGCGGCGGCCGTGGCGGCGGCGTCTGCGCCAGCGCCACCGTCACGAAAACGGCCGTCCACCACATCAGCCGTTGCCGTCCGGATTCTGCGCATCGAGCCAGGCGTAGAAATCGAGATCCTGGTAGAACTCGAGCCCGTCTTCGGCGGCAACGATGTCGAGATCGCCGGCGCCGATGGCCGACTCGGTCGGCGCCGCGCCGCCCTTCATGTGCGCGGACTCCGGCGCGTGCCAGACCACGGCGACGGCGACCAGCATCGCGCAGGCGCTGGCCAGTCCGGCCGAGAGGAACCAGGCGCGCGCCGGTCGCGGCCGGCGCTGCGCAAGCGCCGCCTGGCGCGCACGATTGAGCCGCGACAGCGTGGCTGCATCGAGTTCCTGGGCCGAGGCCTCGAGCAGACGGCGCGCGTCCTCGGTCCACGGCGGAAGTCGGTTCGTGTTCATGCGTACTCCTCCAGCGCGCGACGCAACGCCGCGAGCGCGCGCGACAGGTGCGTCTTGACGCTGCCCTCGCTGCAGCCCATCGCCTTGGCGGTGGCGGCCACGTCCAGTCCTTCCCACACGCGCAACAGGAAGGCCTGACGCTGCCGCGCCGGCAGCCGCGCCAGCGCCGCCTCCAGCGCCGCCGCCGCCTCGCGCCCGGCCAGGCGCAACAGCGGGCCGGGATCGTTCGCGTCGGGCGCCTCGGCGATCGCATCGGCTTCGTCGTCGTCGGTCGAACGCGACCACGAGAACAGCCAGCGACTGCGCACTTGGCGCCGACGATGCCAGTCGTTGAGGCGATTGTCGAGCACGCGGTAGAACAGCGGCGTCCACTCCGCCGGCGGCTTGTTGGCGTAGTGGCGCACGAAGCCGCACATGGCGTCCTGCACCACGTCCAAGGCCTCCTCGCGGTTGGCGGTGGCGAGCTCGGCCATGCGCAAGGCGCGCCGCTCGACGTTCTTCAGAAACTGATCGAGCGTACGCTCGTCCGCAGCAACCGCGTCCACGCGCTCCACCATTCCGCGGATTGGGGCCGTCAGGGCAATTGTAGGGGTCATTACCGGTTTATCGTACGCTTGCCTGGACTCGATAACGCGGTCCGGCGGCGCTGGTTGACCCCCGCTCGCCGCCGGCACGCGCCGTGCCACCGCTCGGGGCTTTTGCACAGCCTGGGAAGGCCGCTCCCGGCGGCCGGCCAAGGCCCCGGATCGGTACAAAAATATACCCGTTTTGCGTTTGCAAGTCATTGATGGAAAAACAATATTTCCGCTTGGTTAAACTTTCACCAAGCCGAGCCGGGACGTGTAATCATGCGCGTTGCGCGGGTCTCGCCCCGAACTCATGCACAGACTTATCCACAGCGCTTGTGGATAAGGAAAAATACCTATGCAGCATGGCAACTTGAACGCCAATCTTGAGTATTCACTTAGATTTCTGCGGCAACTCGTGATCGCGGAGCGGCTAGCGTGAGTCGGATCGCCGAAACCGCGCCGCCGACGATCCTGCGCGTCGCCGTGCCGGTGCCATTGCCGACCCTGTTCGACTATCGCCCGCCCCCGGGCATGCGTGCGACCGACATCGCCATCGGCGCACGCCTGTGCGTGCCGTTCGGCCGCGGCCGGCGCGTCGGTGTGCTGGTGGGCGTGCAAGCGCACTCGGAACTGGCGCCGGAACGGCTCAAGGCCGCGATCGCGGTGCTCGATCGCGAACCGCTGATCAGCCGGGAACTGCTGGCGAGCCTGCAGTGGGTCGCGCGCTACTACCTGCATCCGCTCGGCGAGGTGCTCGAAGCGGCACTGCCCGCCGGACTGCGCCGGACGCGCGAACCGCCGGTGGCGGGCGACGCCGCGCTGATGCTGGCGCCGGGTGCGGCGGAATCGCCGGCGAGCGCGCGTCCGGGATCGGCGAGCGCCGCCCTGCTGCAACTGCTCGCCGCAGGACCGATGCGCATCGCGGCGCTCGATGCGCGGCTGCCGAAGTGGCGCGGCGCCGCGGCGCACTTGCGCCGGCGCGGCTTGCTGGTCGCCACGCGCCTGCCGACGCCGGAGCCGCCGCCGGTGCGCATCGATCCGCCGCCGCTGACCGCGGAACAGGACGCGGCGGTCGGCACGATCGCGGCGGCATTCGATCGCTACGCGCCGTTTCTGCTCGAAGGCATCACCGGCAGCGGCAAGACCGAGGTGTATCTCGCGCTCGCCGAGCGGGCGCTCGCGCGCGGCCGCCAGGTGTTGGTGCTGGTGCCGGAAATCGGCCTGACCCCGCAACTGCTGCGCCGTTTCCGCGAACGTGCGGCCGGGCGCATCCACGTCCTGCATTCGGACCTCGCCGACGGCGAGCGCACGCGCGCCTGGCTCGCCGCCGCGCGCGGCGAGGCCGGCGTGATCCTCGGCACGCGCTCGGCCGTCTTCGCGCCGCTGCCGCGCGCCGGCCTGATCGTGGTCGACGAGGAGCACGACGCCTCGTACAAGCAGCAGGAGGGATTGCGCTATTCGGCACGCGATCTCGCCGTGGTGCGCGCCAAGGCGCTCGAGGTGCCGGTCGTGCTCGGCTCGGCCACGCCGTCGCTGGAGTCGCTCGCCAATGCCGAGTCCGGCCGCTACCGGCGGCTCACGCTCGGCTCGCGTCCCGGCGCGGCGCGGCCGCCGACGTTCCGCGTCGTCGACCTGCGCGGCAAGCGGCTCGAGGACGGCCTGGCGCCGGAATTGCTCGCGGCGGTGCGCTCCTGCCTGGCGCGCGGCGAGCAGGCGCTGCTGTTTCGCAACCGCCGCGGCTATGCGCCGGTGCTGTTCTGCCACGCCTGCGGCTGGCACGCCGCCTGCGCGCGCTGCGACAAGCCGTTGACCTGGCACCGCGGCGCGGCGCGACTGCGCTGCCACCACTGCGGCGCCGAGGCGACGGTGCCGACGCGCTGCCCGCAATGCGATGCGGCCGAGCTCAAGGCGCGCGGCCTCGGCACCGAGCGGCTCGAGCAGACCCTGCTGCGCCGCTTTCCGGGTGTGCCGGTGGTACGGATCGATCGCGAGACCACGCGCCGCCGCGAGGGCGTGGACGAGCTGCTCAACCGGCTTGCTCCCGATCAACCGGGCATCTACGTCGGCACGCAAATGCTCGCCAAGGGTCACGACCTGCCGAATCTCACGCTGGTCGGCCTGATCGGCGTGGACGAGGGCCTGTTCAGCGTCGATTTCCGCGCCGGCGAGCGACTGTGTCAGCTCGTCGTGCAAGTGGCCGGGCGCGCCGGTCGCGCGTTCAAGCCCGGCGAGGTCTGGTTGCAGACCCATCACCCCGAACATCCCCTGCTGCGCGCCCTGCTGCGAGACGGCTATGCGCAGGTCGCGCGCGGCCTGCTCGAGGAACGCCGCCTCGCCGGGTTGCCGCCGTTCGCGCATCTCGCCCTGCTGCGCGCCGAAGCTGTCACGCCGGCGCAGGTCGAAACGTTCCTCGCCGCCGCACGGCATCTCGCCGCGGATCCCGCCGGTGTCGAGCTGATCGGGCCGATGCCCTCGCCGATGCCGCGACGTGCCGGCCGCCATCGCGGCCAGCTCCTGTTACGTGCTGGCGAGCGCGCGCCGCTGCACGCGTTCCTGCCGACCTGGCTCGCGGCGGTACGCGAACTGCCCGCCGCCCGGCGCGTGCGCTTCGCGCTGGATGTCGATCCGCTGGATTTGTATTAGGGCCGAGAGCCGAGAACTGTGCGCGGAATCGGCGGCATCAGGCCGCGAACAACGCGCGCATCTTCTTCATGGCGTTGACTTCCACCTGGCGGATGCGCTCGGCGGAGACGCCGTACTCGTCGGCGAGTTCCTGCAGGGTCGCCTTGTCGCCTTCCTTCAGCCAGCGCCGCTCGATGATGTCGCGCGAACGCGCATCCAGCCGGGCCAGGCCCTGCTTGAGCGTGTCGAGATCGGACTCTTCTTGATTCTCGTTTTCCAGCGCCTGGTAGGGATCGGCGTGCTGATCGACGAGATACGCCACCGGCGCGGGCTTGTCGTCCTCGTCGGCGTCGGTCGGCGCATCGAAGGCCAGATCATGGCCGGAAAGACGCGACTCCATCTCCAGCACGTCGGCGACGGAGACGCCGAGATCCTTGGCCACGGCCTGAACTTCCTGCGCGTTCATCCAGCCGAGGCGCTTCTTCGACTTGCGCAGATTGAAGAACAGCTTGCGTTGCGCCTTGGTGGTGGCGATCTTGACGATGCGCCAGTTGCGCAGGATGAATTCGTGGATTTCGGCGCGGATCCAGTGCACCGCGAAGGAAACCAGGCGCACGCCGAGCGCCGGATCGAAACGCTTGACCGCCTTCATCAGGCCGATATTGCCTTCCTGGATGAGGTCGGCCATCGGCAGGCCGTAGCCGTTGTAGCCGCGCGCGACGTGGACGACGAAGCGCAGATGCGACAGCACCAGTTGCTTGGCCGCCTCGAGATCGTTGTCCTGCCGGAAGCGTTCGGCGAGGCTGCGCTCCTCCTCCTGCGTCAGCACCGGAATCTGGTGAACCGCGGCGATGTACGCGTCCAGACTCCCGAGCGCGCTCGGAATCGGCAGATGGCTCGCCACCAGTGCGGTTGACATGTCGTCGGCTCTCCTCGCAACGGATTTTAGCACTCGCGTCATTAGAGTGCTAAGCATCCGGAAAGTTTCTGGCGGAGCCTCCGCTCCGCATTTTCTAAACCAGAGAGTACACGAAATCAGGCGGCCAGGTCAAGCTGCGCGGCGGGCGGCAGGCGCCAGTCGATCGGCCCCCGGCCATGCTCGATGAGCCATTGATTGGCCTTGGAAAAATGGCCGCAGCCGAGAAAGCCGCGATGGGCCGAGAGCGGCGAGGGATGGGGGGCCTTGAGCACCAGGTGCCGCGCCGGATCGACCAGCCGGCCCTTGGCCTGGGCATAGCTCCCCCAGAGCAGAAACACCAGGTTTTCGCGCTCGCGGTTGAGGCCATCCACGACCGCGTCGGTGAACCCTTCCCAGCCCTTGCCCTGGTGCGAGCCGGGACGTCCGCGCTCGACCGTGAGCACGGCGTTGAGCAGCAGCACGCCCTGCCGGGCCCACGGCAGCAGGCAGCCGTGATCCGGCCGCGGAATGCCGAGGTCGCGCTCGATCTCGGCGAAGATGTTCTCGAGCGACGGCGGCACCGGCACGCCCGGCAGCACCGAGAAGCACAGGCCGTGCGCCTGGCCGGGGCCGTGGTACGGATCCTGGCCGAGGATCACGACCTTGACCTCCTCGAACGGTGTGGCCTCGAGCGCGGCGAAGATGCGCCGCGGCGGCGGATAGATCACCTTGCCGGCGCGCAGCTCCGTGCGCAGGAACTCGCTCAGGCGCTGCATTTCCGGCCGCAACAGGTAGGCGCCGACGCGCGCCTTCCACGACGCCTCCAGCTTGAGCCGATCGTCGTTCACGCCGCGCGCGCGCGCTGGCGCAGGTGCTGGGCCACGCGCATCTGGAACAGGAGCTTGGTGACGAGCAGACGTTCCTCGATCGGCTTCTGCACCAGGTCGTTCGCCCCGGCGCGCAGCAGTTCGGCCTGGTTGCGCGGGTTGTCGTCGCCGGTCATGATCAGGACCGGCAACTGTCCCTTGCTGTAGCCGAAGTCGTGGCGCAGGCGGTGCAGCAAGTCCGCGCCGGTGAGCTCGCCCTTCAGATTCACGTCCGACAACACCACGTCGGCACCGGGCACGCGGCCCTGCGCCATGGCCGTCTCGAGCAGCGCCACGGCGTCCTCGACGCTGGTCACGTGGTGCACGGTGAGACCGTACTTCTCCAGCATGCGCCGGGTGGCGAGCGCCACCACGCGGCTGTCCTCGACGTACAGCACCTCGCCGGTGGCCTGGGTCTCGGGACGCACATAGCCGCGGATGAACGCCGCGAGCGCGTTGAAGCCGAGCGATTTGTCGAAGTAGTCGGTGACGACGTCGGACAACTCGCGGTTGATCAGCCGCTCGTTGACGTCGCCGGACACGATCACGATCGGGATGTACGCCTGCGGCGCGTGCTCGCGCACGTGGCGGGCGAGATCCAGCCCGTCCATGTCCGGCAGGCGCAGCGCCGTGGTGACGAGATCGACCACGCCGGATTCGAGCTGCTGCTTCGCCTCGGCGCCGGTTTCGCAGGACAGCACGGTCACGCCCGGCAGTTCCGCGCGCAGCAATTGCTCGATCAGACGGCGCACCACCTTCGAGCCGTCCACCACCATGACGCGCGGCGTCTCGCTGGTGATGTGGCGGGTGAGTGCGTGCTCCATGGCGTCCTCAGCGCGGCTGGCCGAGCGCGATGTGCCGGCTGGTGGCGAGCCAGGCGCCGAGCCAGCCGAGCGCGGCGCCGAGGCCGAGCACGCCCAGCATGCCCGCGACCGGCAGCCCGTGGACCTCGATGCGCTGATCGTAGCTCGCCGCCAGTTGCGCCAGCGGCGCGGCCAGGGCCCATTCGACGATTCCGATCAGCATCACGCACAGCCCTCCCGCGAACGTCCCGTACCAGAGGCCGGTGTACAGGAACGGTCGGCGCACGAAGCCATTGTCGGCGCCGAGCAACTGCATCACCGCGATCTCCTCGCTGCGGCCCTGGATGTCCAGGCGCACAGTGTTGCCGATCACCAGCAGCGCCGCGGCGGCCAGCAGCGCGGCGAGCACTTCCGCGCCACGCTCGGCCAGCGCCAGGATCGCGTTCAGGCGCCGCCGCCACGCCAGATCGTACTGCACCAGATCCACCCGCGGTTCGCGGCGCAGCGCCTCGACCAGCTCCGACTCGCCGTTCGCCGCGGTCGCGCGCGGACGGACCAGCAACACCGTCGGCAGGGGATTGTAGTGCAAAACCTTGAGCGCATCGCCAAGTCCGGCGCGACTGCGGAATTCGTCGAGCCCCTGCTCGGGAGTGCGGATCGCGACCGCGGCGACGTCGGCACGGGCACGCAGGCGCTCGGCCAGCGCCTCGCTTTCGCTCGCCGGCAGGTCCGGCTTGAGAAACACGCTGATCGCGGCGGCGTCGTCGAGGCGGCCGCCGAGCTGCCGCGCATTGTCGAGCAGCAACCAGAACAGCAACGGAAACGCCAGCGTCAGGCTCAACACCGCCAGTGTGAGCGCGGTCGCCCCGGGCCGCGCGGCGAGCCGGCCGAGGCTGGAGAAGAGACTGTACAGATGCTGCTCGCGCCAGGCGCGCAACGCCGCCCGCCGGTCGCGGCGCGCGGGCGCCGCCGCGGGGGCGACGGCGGCGGGTTTCATGCGGTTGGCTGCCTTGCGCCGGTTCATCGTCGAGGAAATTCCTGCCGCATCGGCAACGCCGCCGGCGCAGGCCGCATCGAGTGTACCCGGCGGCCGCCGCGCGTGGCGAGCGCCGGCGCGCGACGCTCAACCTGTCGCGTGCGGCCGATAATCGTCGATCAGCCGACCGTGATCGAGCACCAGCACACGCTTGCCCATGCGCTTGATCAGCGCGAGGTCGTGGCTCGCGATCAGCACCGTGGTGCCGACCTGCTGGAACTCGCCGAACAATTGCATGATCTCGGCCGACAACTGCGGATCGAGATTGCCGGTCGGCTCGTCGGCGATCAGCAGCGGCGGCTTGGCCACGATCGCGCGCGCGATCCCGACGCGCTGCTGCTCGCCGGTCGACAGCGTCGCCGGCGCCTCGGCCTCGCGGCCGAGCAGGCCCACCTTGTCGAGCGCCGCGCGCACGCGCCGGGCGATTTCCTCGCGCGGCACGCCGGCGATCACCAGCGGCAGGGCAACGTTGTCGAACACGCTGCGGTCGAGCAGCAGGCGGTGATCCTGGAACACCATGCCGATGCCGCGCCGCACCCGCGGCACGCCGCGCCGCCGCACCTGGTTCAGGTTCTGGCCGTTGACCAACACCTGGCCGCGCGTCGGCCGCTCCAGCAGCGCGACGAGTTTCAAAAGTGTACTTTTTCCGGCGCCGGAGTGGCCGGTGATGAACGCCATCTCGCCGGCGTCGATCGCGAAGGACAGATCGACGAGCGCATCGTGGCGCGGGCCGTAGCGTTTGCTGACGTGCTCGAAACGGATCATGCCGGCTACTTGACCAACTGATTCATCTCGAAGATCGGCAGCAGGATGGCGAGCACGATGAACAGCACCAGCGCGCCGACCAGGAGGATCACCAAAGGCCCGAGCACCGCGGTGAGCGCGGCGAGCCAGCGATCGAGCTCGCGAGCCTGCTGGTCGGCCGCCTCCTCGAGCATGCGCTCGAGCTCGCCGGCGCGCTCGCCGCTGGCGATCAGGCGCAGCGCCACCGGCGGAAACTGGCCGCTCTCGGCCAGCGCGCGCGAGAAACCGCCGCCTTCGCGCACCTTTGCCGCGGCGCGGCGGAGCGCGTCGCGCATCGGCAGGTTCGGCACCACCTGCGCGCCGATCGCGAGCGCGTCGAGCAACGGCACGGCGCTCGCCGTGAGCAGCGCCAGGGTGCGCATGCAGCGCGCCGTGTTCGCCGCGCGCGTCAGCCGGCCGATCAGCGGCACGCGCAACAGCCAGGCATGCCAGGCGCGACGCAGCGGTTCGCGGCGCAGCGCCAGCCGCGCGCCGAACGCGGCGGCGACGAGCAGCGCCAGCAGCAGCCAGCCCCACGTCTGCACGAACGCGCTCAGCGCCAGCAGCGCGCGCGTCGGCCACGGCAGGCGCTGGTGCAGTTGCGCGAACACGCCGACGATCTGCGGCACGACGTAGACGAGCAGGCCGGACACCACCGCCACGGCGACCACGGTGAGCAGCAGCGGATAGGCGAGCGCGGCGAGAATCTTCTGGCGCAGCGCGTCGCGCGCCTCGGTGTAGTCGGCGAGCCGCGCCAGCACCTGATCGAGCCGGCCGGACTGTTCGCCGGCCGCGATCGAGGCGCGGTAGATCTCGGGAAAACTCTCCGGCGCCGCGGCGAGCGCGCTCGCCAGACCCGCGCCCTCCATCACCCGTGCGCGCAGGCTCACCACCAGCGCGCGCACACGCGGCTCCTCGTTCTGCTCGGCGAGCGCCGCCAGCGCCTCGTCGAGCGGCAGGCCGGCCTTGAGCAAGGTCGCCAGTTGCCGCGTCAGCAGCGCGAGCGCCGTGGCGGACAGGCCGCGTCGCCACAGGCCCGGCGCGCGCGGCGCCGTCTCGACCGGCGTGACCTCGAGCGGATACAGGCCGCGTTCGCGCAGGCTCGCCCGCACCGCGCGTGCGGTGTCGCCCTGCAGCACGCCGCGCTGGGTCTTGCCGAGCGCGTCGAGCGCCTGGTAGGCGAACGCGGGCATGCGCGGATTCCCTAGCCGGCCGCGCCTCGTGCCAGCACGCTGTGGCGGATGCCGTAGCCGAAGTAGACGACGAGGCCGAGGCTCACCCAGATCAGGAACACCGTCCAGGTGATCGCCGCCAGCTCCGACAGCAACCAGATCGAGAAGCCGATGCCGACGAGCGGCGTGAGCGGCACCCACGGCGTGCGGAACGCGCGCGGCAACTCCGGCTTGCGCACGCGCAGCACCAGCACCGAGGCGCAGATCACGATGAACGCCGAGAGCACGCCGATGTTGACGAGCTTCGCCACCTCGCCGATCGGCAGCAGCCCGGCGACGACCGCGGTGAACACGCCGAGCACGATGGTCGGGCGGTGCGGCGTGCCGTAGCGCGGGTGCACCTGGGCGAACCAGCGCGGCAGCAGGCCGTCGCGCGCCAGCGCGAAACCGATGCGCGCGGCGCCGAGCAGGAACGCGAACAGCACGCTGGCGATGCCGATCACGGCGGAGATCGAGATCGCCACCGCGATCCAGCGCAGGCCGAGCGCCTGGAACGCGTTGGCGACCGGCGCGTCGTTGTTGAGCGTGGCATACGGCGCGATGCCGGTCAGCACCAGCGAGATCGCCAGATACAGCGTCATCGACACCGCCAGCGACAGCAGCACCGCGCGCGGCAGGTCGCGCTGCGGATTCGTTGCCTCCTCCGCCGCGGTGGTCAGGGTGTCGTAACCGAACACCGCGAAGAACACCACCGCCGCCGCCGTCACCACGCCCTGCCAGCCGAAATGCCCGGCGCCGTCGGCGCCGATCGTCCGCGGCGGCACGAACGGATGCCAGTTCGCCGGATCGATGTAGAACACGCCGGCACCGATCACCAGCACCACCGCCAGCACTTTCACGGTCACGATCGCGGTGTTGAAGCGCGCGCCCCATTCCGTGCGCAACACCAGCAACGCGGTCACCGCGAGCGTGACCAGCGCGGCGATCAGGTTGAACACGCGGCCCTCGCCGGTGCCGATCGCGCCCTGCGCCCAGACCGGCAGCGGCAGACCCGCCGCCGCCAGCAACGATTGCAGATAGCCGGACCAGCCGATCGCGACCACCGCGACGATCAGCGCGTATTCGAGCAGGAGGTCCCAGCCGATCAGCCACGCCGGCAGCTCGCCGAGCACGGCGTAGCCGTAGGTGTACGCGCTGCCGCTCACCGGGATCAGGCCGGAGAACTCGGCGTAGCACAGCGCCGCCGCGGCGCTGGCGATGCCGGCGAGGACGAAACTCAGCGCCACCGCCGGCCCGGCGTTCGTCGCCGCCTGCTGGCCGGCGAGCACGAAGATGCCCACGCCGATGATGCCGCCGATGCCGATCGCGGTGAGCTGCCACAGACCGAGCACGCG
>JAJPHA010000079.1 GCA_021325475.1 Rhodanobacteraceae bacterium
GGGGGGGATGGGGGGCTGAGAGGGGGGGAAGAGGGGTGAGGGGCGAGGGATGGGGGCTGAGGGCAGAGGGATGAGGGCTGAGGGCCGAGGGATGAGGGCTGAGGGCCGAGGGATGAGGGCCGAGGGCCGAGGGATGAGGGATGAGGGATGAGGGCTGAGGGCTGAGGGCTGAGGGCTGAACAGCGCCTTCTTCTCCGCTCACCGCTCACCGCTCACCGACTCGTCCGCCGCCGCGAGCGCGGCGAGCAGCGCCTCGCGCGGCAGCTTGCCGGTGGCGTTGCGCGGCAGGGCGGCTACCCGGCGCAGCGGCCGCGGCAGAAACACCGGATCCACCGCCGCGCACAGGCCCTGCCGAATGGCCGCTTCGCTCACGTCCGGCGCGACCACCAGCGCGGCCAGACGGCGCACGCCGCGGGCGTCCGGGTCGAGCGGAAAGATCACGCCGTCGACGACGCCGGGGATCGCCAGCAGGCGGCGATTGAGGTCGCCGAGCGAGGCGCGTTTGCCGGCGATCTCGAGCAGATCGCCGTTGCGGCCGCGCAGTATAAATTGCTGCGAAGTCAACAATTCCACAATGTCTTGCAGCAGCACCGGCGCGTTGAGGTGCGGCGCTTCCACCAGCGTGCCGTCGGGTTGCGGGCGCAGGCGCACGCCGGGGTGGAGCTGCCACGGCGCATCCTGCGCCGCGCGGCGGTGGGCGATCACGCAGGTTTCGGTCGAGCCGAAGATCTCGATCACGCGCGTGGCATAGCGCCGCTCGGCCTGCGCGGCCAGCGCCGGATCGAGCGGCGCGGTGGCGCTGACGATGCCGGCGAGCGGCGGCAGCTCCGGTTCCGCCGCGAGCAACGCGTGCAGATGGATCGGTGTGGTCACGAGCAGGCGCGGCGCCGGCAGCGCGGCGAGTGCGGCGGCGATGTCGGCCGGGAAAAACGGCTGGCCGCAGTGGATGGCCGCGGCGCTGCGCAGCGGCAGCAGGATCGACAGTTCCAGGCCGTACATGTGCTGCGGCGGCACGGTGGCGACGAGGTTGGGCGCGGCGTCGTGCGCGCACAGCCGTTCCGCGTTGAGCGCGCTGCTCGCGCACAAGCCGGCCCAGGTCTTCGGATGCGCCTTCGGTGCGCCGGTGCTGCCGGAGGTGAAGCCGATGGCGACGATCTGCGCGTCGGCCAGGTGCGGCACCGCGGTCGCGCCGCTCTCGCCGCGGTCCGGCGGCAGCACGAACAGCTCGCGCGGTGCGCCGTCGAACCTGCGCTCGGCGAGCGCATAGCAACCGGGATACGCCGCCATCACCTCGGCGATCGCGCGCGGCGCGCGCGACGGCGGCAACAGGTTCGTCTGCCCGGCGACGGCGACCGCGCAGAAGGCGACGAGGAAACGATAGCGGTCCTCGCACAGATTCACGGCCTGACGGCCGGCGGGCAGCCGCGCCGCCAGCGCCGCGACCTCGGCCAGGAACGCGCCGGCGCGCACCGGCCTGCCGCCGCGCCAGGCCAGGCAACGCGCGAGATCGGGAACCGCGAGCAACGGCCGCGCCGGCGGCGCCGTCGGGCCGGCTTCGATGCGTGCGGACACCCCCCACCCCCTCCCCGAACTACGTCCGAAAGACCTCTCCGCTGATGGCGTCGCGGATCGGCGTCGGCCGGTCGAGCCCGCCGACCGCGCCGTCGAGAATATACGCGAGTCCGTCGCCGAATGCCGCGCGCACCTCGGCGGCGCTGCGCGCGGGCGGCGCGCCGTGGCGGTTGGCGCTGGTCGACACCAGCGCGCCACCGAAGGCGCGGCAGAGCGCCGCGGCGAGCGGATGCGCGGTGACGCGCAGGGCGATGCCGGCGTGCGCGCCGGCGATCCAGGACGGCGTGTCCGGCGCGCGCGGGAACACCCAGGTGTGCGGGCCGGGCCAGGTCGCCCGCGCGCGCGCGACCGCCGCCGGCGGGGTGGCGGCGCGGTCGATATACTTTTCCACTTGTGCAAAATCCGCGGCGATCAGCAGCACGCCCTGGGTCGGCGGCCGTTGCTTGAGCGCGAACAGCGCCGCGAACGCGCGCGCATCCGCGGGATCGCAGCCGAGCCCGTAGACCGCCTCGGTGGGGTAGGCGATCACGCCGCCGGCGCGCAACGCGGCGACCGCGGCGGCGAGCGCGGCGGCCTCGTTCACGGCGCGGTGCGCGGCGCGCGTTTCTTCGCCGCGCTGCGCCGCGCTGCGGTCTTGGCCGGCGCCGTGTCCGCCGCGGCGGGGGCCGCGGCCGTTCTGCCGGCGCGGGCGCCGCGCTTCGGCTTCGCCGGCGCGGCGGCGAGCAGCTCGACACATTCGGCCTCGCTCAGCGAAGCCGGGTCACGGTCCTTCGGAATGCGGGCGTTCTTGCTGCCGTCGGTGAGGTACGGACCATAGCGGCCGTTGAGCACCTGGATGGCGCCGTCGCGGAAGCTCGCGATCACGCGGTTCTGCGCGCGCGTGGCCTTCTCGTGCAGCAGCGCGAGCGCGCGCGGCAGCTCGATGGTGTACGGATCGTCGCCGGCGGCGAGCGACGCGTATACTTTTCCGTGCTTGACGAACGGCCCGAAACGGCCGATGCCGACGCTGACCGTCTCGCCGTCCGGCGCGCGGCCGAGCTCGCGCGGCAGCTTGAACAGGTGCAGCGCGTCCTCCAGGGTGATGGTGTGCATGCTCTGGCCGGGGCGCAGGCTGGCGAAACGCGGCTTTTCGGCGTCGTCGCGCGTGCCGATCTGCACCATCGGCCCGTAGCGGCCGAGGCGCACGCTCACCGGTCGCCCGGAGGCGGGATCGACGCCGAGCTCGCGCGCGCCGGTCGCCTCGGCGCGGTCCACGGTCTCGCTCTTTTCCGTGACCAGCGCCTTGAACGGCTGCCAGAACTTGCGCAGCAGCGGCACCCAGTCCTCCTCGCCGCGGCTGACGGCGTCGAGCTCGTCCTCGAGTTTCGCGGTGAAGTCGTAGTCGACGTAGCGGGTGAAGTGCCCGGACAGGAATTTCGCCACCGCGCGGCCGACGTCGGTCGGACGGAACCGGCGATTGTCGAGGACCACGTACTCGCGCCCGAGCAGGGTCTGGATGATGCTGGCGTAGGTGGACGGCCGGCCGATGCCGTATTCCTCGAGCGCCTTGACCAGGCTCGCCTCGGAATAGCGCGGCGGCGGCTCGGTGAAATGCTGCTCGGCGAGGATGTCGGCGAGCGGCACCGCCTCGCCGATCGCGAACGCCGGCAGCTTGCGGTTTTCCTCCTCGTCGTCGCTCTTCTGGTCGCGGCCCTCCTCGTACACGGCGAGGAAGCCGGGATCGACCACCGTGGTACCGCTGGCGCGAAACGCCGACTCGCCGCCGGCATCGAACTCCACCGACACGGTGTTGAGCGTGGCGTGCTGCATCTGGCTCGCGACCGCGCGCTTCCAGATCAGCTCGTAGAGCTTGCGCTGATCGTCGTTGAGGTACTGGGCCACGCTCGCCGGCGTGTGCAAGGCGGACGTCGGCCGGATCGCCTCGTGCGCCTCCTGCGCGTTCTTCGACTTGGCCCGATAGTGGTGCGGATGTTCCGGCAGCGCGCGCGGACCGAAGTCGCGTGCGATCACCTTGCGGATTTCCGCGATCGCCTCGCCGGCCAGATGCACCGAGTCGGTGCGCATGTAGGTGATGAGGCCGACCGTGCCTTCCGCGCCGAGCGCCACGCCTTCGTACAGGCCCTGCGCGATGCGCATGGTGCGGCTGGTGGAGAAGCCGAGCTTGCGCGCGGCTTCCTGCTGCAAGGTCGACGTGGTGAACGGCGGCGCCGGCCGGCGCTTGCGTTCCTTCGATTGCACTTCCGCCACCACCAGCCGGCCCTGCGCGGACCGGAGCAGGGCCTCGCGCGCCGCATGCGCGTCGCGTTCGTTGGCGAGGTCGAACTGCTCGAACTTCTTGCCGCGCAGGCGGACCAGGCGCGCGCGGAAGCGCTGCTCGGGGTGCGCGCAGTCGGCCTCGATCGACCAGTACTCGCGCGGCTTGAACGCCTCGATCTCCTCCTCGCGCTCGACGATCATGCGCAGCGCCGGTGACTGCACGCGTCCGGCGGACAGGCCGCGTTGCACCTTGCGCCACAGCACCGGCGAGAGATTGAAACCGACGAGATAATCCAGCGCGCGCCGCGCCTGTTGCGCGTTGACCAGATCGAGCGAGAGCGTGCGCGGATGCGCGACCGCCTCCTGGATGGCGTGCGGCGTGATCTCCGAGAACACCACGCGGTGCAGCTTCCTGCCGTCGAGCAGGCCGCGCGCTTTCAGGATCTCGGCGATGTGCCAGGAAATCGCCTCGCCTTCGCGGTCGAGGTCGGTGGCGAGGTACAGCGCCTCGGCCTTGGCCGCCGCCTTGGCGATCGCCTCGACGTGCTTCTCGTTCTTCTCGATCAGCTCGTATTCCATGGCGAAGTCGCGCTCCGGATCGACCGCGCCCTCGCGCGGCTTGAGATCGCGCACGTGGCCGTAGGAGGCGAGGACCTGGAAGTCCTTGCCGAGATACTTGTTGATCGTCTTCGCCTTCGCCGGCGATTCGACGATGAGCAGATTCTTGGCCATGGGATTCGGGGCGGGCCGGGACGGCCTCTCTTTTTCCAGTGTGGTCACAGACCGTGTCGCGCTGTCAAGCGCGCGCGCCGACGAGCGGCGCGGCTCAGCGCGCCGGGCGCCGCGCGTAGCGCCCGTGCGCGGCGCTGACCACGCCGTCGAGTTCGAGCACCAGCAGCATCGACGACACCGCCGCCGCCGGCAGGCCGGTGCGCGCGACCAGCACGTCGAGCGCGCGCGGCTCGTCGTCGAGCGCGGCGAGCAGGCGCGCGTAGTCGGGGTCGTCGGTGCGCGCGCTCGGCGCCGACACCGGCGCATCCTCGCTGGCGGCGATGCGCTCGCGCAGGCCCGCGGCGAGCGCACCGCCGAGGCCGCGCAATTCCTCGAGCACTTCCTGCGCGGTTTCCACCAGCTTGGCGCCGTCGCGGATCAGGCGATGGCAGCCGCGCGCCAGCGGGTTGTGGATCGAGCCGGGAATCGCGAACACCTCGCGTCCGGTCTCGTTGGCCAGGCGCGCGGTGATCAGCGAGCCGGATTGCAACGACGCCTCCACTACCAGCGTGCCGAGACTCAAACCGGCGATGATGCGGTTGCGACGCGGGAAGTGTTCGGGCTTGCCGGGCGTGCCCGGCGGAAACTCGGACACCAGGGCGCCGGTCGCGGCGATGCGCGCGGCGAGCGCCTCGTGCCGGCGTGGATAGACGAGATCGGGGCCGGTGCCGAGCACGGCGACGGTCCTGCCGCCGGCGTCGAGCGCGGCGGCGTGCGCGGCGCCGTCGATGCCTTCGGCCAGACCGCTGGTGACGACCAGACCGGCCTCGACCAAGGCTTTGGCGAACGCGCGCGCGTTGGCGAGCCCCGCCGCGCTCGCGCCGCGCGCGCCGACGATCGCGAGCTGCGGCGCCCACAACAGCGCCGGATCGCCGGCGACGAACAAGGCCGCCGGCGGATTCTGGCTGTCGCGCAGCAGACTCGGATAGTCGGCGCTGGTCCACACCACCAGCCGATGCTCGCCGGCCGCGAGCCAGGCACGATCGCCCGCGAGCCGGGCCGCATCCGGCGCGGCGAGCCAGGCGCGCGCCGGCTCCGGCGTCGCCGGATCGTGCCGGCAGGCCGCGAGCGCGGCGGCGGCCGAGCCGTGGCGCCCGATGAGCTCGCGCAGCGCTGCCGCGCCGAGCGCGGGCGCGCGCAGCAGCACGAGCCAGGCATGCAATTCGTCGTCGGCCAGTTCGATCGGCATGGGGGCAGTGTAGAGGGCGGCCGCGTAGACGCAAACGGCGCGGTCGCCCGCGCCGTTCGCTCCGCTCCCGACCCCGGGACGGCTAACGATGATCCGGTTCGTACAGGCGATCGTCGAGGTGCACCGGCCGGATGCCGTCCATCACCAGGCCGTAACTGACCCGATCGAAGGTGCGGAAGATCATCACGTGGCCGACGTACTCCTCCGGCAACTGCACTTCGGCGTCCTTCGGATGGAAGAAGGCCTCGGTGCCGAGCTCGGGATAGTCGGTGCGATCCTGCACCACGTCGCCGGGCGTGAAGATCGAGTACACCTGGCCGTTCTCGACGCCGTCGGTCGCGCCGTTCGACAGCGCGACGACCTGCAGGCGGCCGACCGCGTTCAGCGCGTCGTAGCCGGAGAAGGCGATCACGCGCATGTCCGCCGGCACCTGCTTCGGCGGATGCGGCACGTACTGGTAGTCGTAGTGGAGATTGTCGACCGGCAGCACGTAGTCGCCCGGCACGATCTCGATGTCGGCGGTGACCACGACCACCGAGGCCGGATTGCCGGGCTTGGTGACGCGCACGGTGCCGTATTGCAGCACCTCGTAGCCGAGGAAATGCACGTCGCCGTGCAGGGTGAAATGATCGGGACCGTGGTGCCAGAGCATGTCCGGGCGCCCGTCGCGGCGGTCCATCGATTGCCGGTAGACGCGCGCCGGACCGCCGTCCTTGGAGGTGATCTCGTAGTAGCGCCCGAGCGGACGCACCAGCACGAACTGCTGTCCGGGCTGGCCGTCCAGCCCGCGCACGTACAGGAGCTGGCCGACCGTGCCGTTCAAGTGATGATCCTCGATCGCGACCACGTGCGGCGCGGTCTTGAATTCATCCTCGCCGACCAGGCGCGGCTTCTTCAGGAAATCCTCGATCGCCGACAGCGGCAGCGGCTTGACGGCTTCCTCGAGCGGCTCGGCGCGCACGTGCGGACCGACGCCGCCGCTGCCGCCGGGGCCGGCGTTGCTCAACACCGGCCGACCGCCGACGTAGGCGAGATTGATGACGTCGCCGGGATAGATGAGGTGCGGATTGGCGATCTGCGGATTCGCCTGCCACACCTCGGGCCATTGCCAGGGATTCTTGAGGAAGCGCGCCGCGATGCTCCACAGCGTGTCTCCCTTGCGCACCGTGTAGCTATCGGGGTGTTGTTGGTTGAGTTCCACCGTCGCGGCAAAAACCGAGAGGGTGAGCAGCAATCCGGCACAAACCGCAGGTAGTTTTTTAAGCATGGCTGCCAATTACCTGATTCCCCAAGGGCTTCGCGAGTGTATACGAATTCTTTACCGGAGAAAATGACCGCCGTCCCGGATTTCGCCTTCGCTTCGCGACGGCGGCCGCACCATCGCGCCAAGTATCGAATTGGCGTAGAATTTTTCGTCGGTCGGCGCGCGCGGCGCCACGCCTCGTGCCGACCTTGCGGCGGCCGCACCGAACCACCATAGTGAGCTCCATGCTGAAGATCCTGGAATTCCCCGACCCGCGCCTGCGCATCAAGGCCGAGCCGGTGCGCGTGTTCGATGCGGCGCTCGGCGAGTTGATTGACGCGATGTTCGCGACCATGTACGCGGCGCCGGGGATCGGTCTGGCCGCGACCCAGGTCGACGTGCACAAGCGTCTGCTCGTGCTCGATGTCTCCGAGGAGAAGAACCGGCCGCTCACGCTGATCAATCCGACCATCCTCGCGCGCGAGGGCGCGCAGGTGTACCAGGAGGGCTGCCTGTCGGTGCCCGGCATCTTCGCCGAGGTCGAGCGCGCCGAGCGTATCGTGGTCGAGGCGCAGGATCGGCACGGCGCGCCGTTCCGGCTCGAGGCCGACGGCCTGCTCGCGGTGTGCATCCAGCACGAGATGGACCATCTCGTCGGACGGCTGTTCGTCGATTATCTCTCGCCGCTCAAGCGCGAGCTGGTGCGCAAGAAGCTCGAGAAGCAGCGCCGCGCCGCGCCGGCGGCCTGACGCCGCATGGCGCCGCCGCTGCGTCTGGCCTTCGCCGGCACGCCGGAGTTCGCCGTGCCGCATCTGGCCGCCTGCCGCCGTGACGGCGTGGACATCGTTGCCGTGTATACCCAGCCCGACCGGCCGGCCGGGCGCGGCCGCCGGTTGCAGCCGAGTCCGGTCAAGCAGGCGGCGATCGAGGCCGGTCTGCCGCTGCGGCAACCGCGCACGCTGCGCGACCGCGCGGTGCAGCGCGAGCTCGCCGTGCTCGAGCTCGATCTGCTCGTCGTCGTCGCCTACGGCCTGATCCTGCCGGAAGCCGTGCTCGGCAGCCCGCGGCTCGGCTGCTGGAACGTGCACGCCTCGCTGCTGCCGCGCTGGCGCGGCGCCGCGCCGATCCAGCGTGCGCTGCTCGCCGGCGACCGCGAGACCGGCGTGTGTCTGATGCAGATGGAGGCGGGGCTCGACACCGGCCCCGTGCTGCTTTCGCGCGCGCTCGCGATCGCCGCCGACGATACCGCCGGCACCTTGCACGATCGCCTCGCCGCGCTCGGCGCGGCGCTGCTCGGCGAGGCGCTCGAGCGCACCCTCGCCGGCGAGCGGCTCGCGCCGCGGCCGCAGCCGGACGAAGGCGTCTGCTATGCGGCCAAGCTCGACAAGGCCGAGGCGCGGCTCGACTGGCGCGAGCCGGCGGTGTTGCTCGAACGCAAGGTGCGCGCGTTCGATCCCTGGCCGGTGGCGGAAGCCGAACTCGCCGGTGAGCGGTTGCGCATCTGGCGCGCGACGGTGGCGGCGGAGGCGGCGAACGCCGCGCCGCCCGGCACGATCCGCCGCGCCACGCGCGAGGGCATCGACGTGGTCTGCGGCGCGGGCGTGCTGCGGATTCTCGAAGTGCAGCGCGCCGGCGGGCGCCGCATCGCGGTCGCGGACTATCTCAACGCCCGTCCCGACCTGCGTCGGCTGGCGTCGTGAGCGCGGCCGCCGAGCCGCGCGCGCTGGCGGCCCGGGCGCTCGCGGCGGTGGTCGGCGGGGCGTCGCGCCGCGGCGTTGCGGCAGAGTATACAATGCTGCACGACCCGCGCGATCGCGCATTCGCCGCCGCGTTGTTGCACGAGGGCGCGCGCTGGTGGCTGCGCTATGCGGTGGCGCTGGACGGCATGCTGGAGCGGCCGCTGCGCGTGCCGGAGGTGCGCGCGCTGCTGGTGCTCGGCCTGGTGCAGCTCGAAGTGCTGCGGCTGCCGGACTACGCGGCGGTGGCGGCGACCGTCGCGGCGACGCGCGCGCTCGGCCGACCGCGCCACGCCGCGCTGGTCAATGCGCTGCTGCGGCGCTGGCTGCGCGAACGCGCGGCGCGCTGCGCCGCGCTCGACGCCGATGCGGTGACGCGCACGGCGCATCCGCGCTGGCTGATCGAGACGCTCGCGCGCGATTGGCCGGGCGACGTCGAGGCGGTGCTGGCGGCGAACAACCACGCCGCGCCGCTGTGGCTGCGGGTCAATCGCCGGCGCGGCACGCGCGCCGAGCTCGGCGCGCGCCTCGCCGCCACCGGCGTCGCCGCGGCCGAGCCCGCGGCATTGCCGGACGCGCTGGTGCTGGCACAGAGCACGGAGGTGACGCGCCTGCCGGGCTACGCCGAGGGCGCGTTCTCGGTGCAGGACGGCGCCGCACAGTTCGCCGCGCCGCTGCTCGCGCTCGCCGACGGCCTGCGCGTGCTCGACGCCTGTGCCGCACCGGGCGGCAAGAGCGCACACATCCTCGAAACCGCAGCGGTCGAGCTGCTCGCGCTCGAGCGCGACCCGGCGCGCTTGCCGCGGCTTCGGCAGAACCTCGCCCGGCTCGGCCTGCGCTGTACGGTGCACGCCGGCGATGCGGCGCAACCGGCGACGTGGTGGGACGGCCGCGCCTTCGACCGCATCCTGCTCGACGCGCCCTGCACGGCGACCGGCATCATCCGCCGCCAGCCGGACATCAAACTGCACCGCCGCGCCGCCGATGTCGCCGCGCTCGTCGCCGAGCAGCGACGACTGCTCGCCGCGCTGTGGCCTTTGCTCCGTCGCGGCGGGCGCTTAGTCTATGCCACCTGTTCCGTGCTGGCGGCGGAGAACCGCGAGCCGGTGGCCGCGTTTCTCGCCGATCACGGCGACGCCCGGCCGCTGCCGGGTCCGCCCGGCTGGCGCGCCGCCGGGGCGGGCGCGCAGAATCTGCCGGGCGAGTCCGGCATGGACGGCTTCTACTATGCGGTTCTGGAAAAAGTGTAGGAATATACAAATCCGCATCGTCGGGCGGCTGGCGGCGCTGCTCGCGGCGCTGCCGATCGCCGCCTGCGCGCCGGCGCCGGCCGCGCTCGAGGTCCGCGGCGCGCAGATCGAGGGTGCCGTGCTGCGCGCGCAGATCGCCTGGCGGCCGGCGGCGCAAGTGCAGGAGGCGCTCGATCACGGCATTCCGCTGGATTTCGTCGTGCGCGTGACGGCGCAGTCGGCGCCGCGGTTCGGCTTGCGTCGCACCGTGGCCGAACGGCAGCGCCATCTGCAACTGCGCTACTACCCGCTCAGCCGGCAGTACCAGTGGGCGGATCTCGATCTGCAGCAGGCGCGCAGCTACGGCTCGCGCGCGCTGGCGCTGGCCGCGCTCGACGATCTGCGTCTGCCGCTGCCCGATTGGCGGGCGCCGCAGGCGGAGAGCTACCGCGTCGCCATCGCGCTCGATCGCGGCGCCTTGCCGGGCGCGCTGCGACTCGCCGCGCTGCTGCGCCCGGCGTGGTGGCTGGCCAGTCCGGAGTACGTATGGGCCGCGGCGGCCGGCTGAACCGGCTCGCGCGGCGCCTGCTGCCGGCGCTCGCCGTCGCGGTGCTGCTCGCCGCGGCGCTGCTGCTCGCCAACGATGCCGCTGGCGGCAGCCATCGCCTGGCGGCGTGGTATCCGTGGGTGCTCGGCGCCTCGGCGCTGGCGCTGCTCGTGCTGCTCGCGGTGATCGCCCAGCGGCTGTGGCGGCTGCGCCGCGATCTGCGCGACGGCGTGCCGGGCGCGCGCCTGACGCGCCGCGTGCTGGTGCGGTTGATCGCGCTCGCCCTGCCGCCGGTGGTGGTGGTGTACGGCTTCGCGCTGAATTTCCTCGACGCCACCATCGACACCTGGTTCGACGTGCGCATGGAGCGCGCGCTCGACGATGCGCTCGACATCGCCCGCGTGTACGTCGAGGAACGCCTGCGCGCGGCGCAGGAGTCGGGCGCGGCGCTGGCGCGCCAGCTCGCAGGTTTGAGCGACGCCGAATTGCAGGCGAGTCTCGACAGCCGCATCGACGCCGAAGGCGCGCTCGCGCTGACCGTGTTCGGCGCCGATCAGGCGGTGCTCGCCACGGCCAGTTCCGATCCGCAGTTCCTCACCCCGGCGTTGCCCGATTCGGCCGCGCTGCTGCAGGTGCAGAGCGCCGGCCGCTATGCCGCGGCGGAACCGTTCGGCGAGCGCACGATCCTGCGCATCGTGCTGCCGCTGCCGTCCGCCGCGCCCGGGGGCATGCGCCTGTTGCAGGCGTTGTATCCGGTGCCGGCGCGGTTGCAGCCGCTCGCCGCCGGTGTCGAACAGGCGAGCTTCGACTTCCAGCGTCTGAAATTCCTGCGCGAATCGCTCAAGCTCACCTTCACCCTGGTGCTCAGTTTCGTGCTGCTCTTGTCGGTGCTGTTCGCCCTGCTCGCGGCGTTCGGCACCGCGCGCCGCCTGACCGCGCCGATCGGACGCCTGGCGGCGGCGACGCGCGCGGTCGGCGCCGGCCGCTACGACACCCCGCTGCCGGTGCCGCCGAACGACGAGCTCGGCTTCCTGCTCGCTTCGTTCAACCAGATGCAGCACGAGTTGGAGCTCGCCAGCTCGCGCCTGAAGCAGAGCGCGCAGGAGACCGAGCACCAGCGTGCCTATCTCACCGCGGTGCTGGAACGCCTCTCCGCCGGCGTCTTGGGGCTCGATCGCGATGGCGTGCTGCGCACCGCGAACCGCGCCGCCGAGACCATTCTCGACGTGCCGTGGACGCGCCATCTCGGCCAGCCGCTCGCCGCCGTGCGCACCGCGCAGCCGCGGCTCGCCCCGCTCGTCGATGCGATCCTCGCCCACATCCGCGCCGGCGTGCGCGAATGGCGCGAGGAGCTGGTCGTCGAACGCGGCGAGGAACGGCGCGTGCTGATGCTGCGCGGCGCCGAACTCGCGCCGCTGCTCGGCGACGACGCCGGCGTGGTCGCGGTGTTCGACGATCTCACCCTGCTCGACCGCGCGCAGCGCGATGCGGCCTGGGCGGAAGTGGCGCGCCGCCTGGCGCACGAGGTGAAGAATCCGCTGACGCCGATCCAACTCGCCGCGGAACGGCTGCGCCGGCGGTTCATCGGCCGGCTGCCGGCCGAGGAGACCGAGCTGCTCGACCGCGCCACCCACACCATCATCAGCCAGGTCGAGGCGCTCAAGGCGATGGTCAACGCCTTCGGCGACTACGCGCGACCGCCGCAGATCGAGCCGCGGCCGTTGTCGCTCACCGCGCTGGTCGGCGAGGTGCTCGATCTGTACGAGAACGATCAGCGCATCCGCCTGATCCGCCGCTTCGCCGCGGGCGAGACGGTGGTGCGCGCCGACGCCGGCCGCCTGCGCCAGCTGCTGCACAACCTGCTCAAGAACTCGCTCGAGGCGATCGGCGACACGCGCCAGCCGCAGATCGAAGTGACGATTTGCGACATTGTGGAAAATGCGCAGAACTGGACCGAGCTCGCGGTCGCCGACAACGGCCCCGGCCTGCCCGACGGCTTCGACGCGCGCTGGTTCGAGCCCTACACCACCAGCAAGGCGAAGGGCACCGGGCTCGGCCTCGCCGTGGCGAAGAAGATCGCCGAGGAGCACGGCGGCAGCATCCGCGCCGAGAACCGCGCCGGCGGCGGCGCGGTGTTCACGGTGCGGTTGCCGCGCGAGCGCGGCTGAGCGCGCCCGGCGCCGTGCGCAGGTCCGCCGGCGGCACGGCGAATTCGGGCAGATGCTGATCGAGGCCCGTCGCGCAGCGGATCGCACCCGCGGCGCGGGTGGCGGCGAGCACGGCGTCGTTGGGATTGTCGTGCAGGCGCTTGCGGGTGGCGTGCCACAGGTGCACGGCGAGCGCGGCGAAGCGCACGTCGCGCCGCGCGAGGCCGAGATGAAAGGCGCGTGCGGCGAGTTCGTCGTCCTCGCGGCCCCAGCCGGTCATGGCTTCGTTGAAGCCGTTCAGGGCGATGAGGTCGTCGCGCCAGAAGCCCCAGTTGCAGCTCTTGATGCCGGCGCGACGCCGGTGCGGACGCGCGTACAAGCGCGCCAGCGCCGGCAGGCGCAGGGTGTGGCGACGCCGGCCGATGTCGCCGGCGAAAAAGCCGACGTCGAGCAGGCCCTCGGCCAGCATGCGCGCGCTGCGTCGTGCGCCGGCGAGCACGCGCGAGCCCTGCACGAAGCAGCCGCGGCGGGCGAAGGCGCGGTGATCGGCGACGAAGTGCCGGTGCGCGACCATGTCGCCGTCGAGGAACACCACGTAGTCGCCGCGCGCGGCGGCGATCCCGCGGTTGCGCGCCCGGCTCATGCGCGCGCCGGCGTCTTCCTGCCACAGATGCACCAGCCGGGTGGGGAAGTCCGCCGCCAGCGACTCGAGCAGCACGCGCGTCTCCGGGCCGGAGCCGTCGTCGCTGACGATCACCTCGTCGGGCGGTTCGCTCTGGCGCGCGAGCGCGCGCAGCACCAGCGCCAGCGCCTGCGGCCAGTTGTAGGTGAGCACGACCACGCTGATGCGCGGCGCGCTCACGGTGCGTGGCCCCGCGCGAGCAGCCAGAGCATGACGAATTTCTGGCGCACGTAGTTCGCCTCGACGCAGGCGTAGACGAAGCCGCGCCAGCCATCGAGAAAGCCCAGGCGCAACAGATAACCGCGCATGAAGCGCCAGGCCGGGTTGAGCACGAGATTCCACCAGCGTGCGCGCCGCCCGCGCGCGTGCAGGTGCGCCGCCATCAGCCGCGCGTAGCGTTGCAGCCGGTCGAGCTGGTCGCCGAGCGAGCGGTACGCGCGGTGTTCGAGATCGCCGGCGAGCGTGACCACGCGTCCGTCCACCTCGACGTGTTCGTGGATCTCGCGTTCGCCGCGGAAGCCGCCGCGCCGCCGGTCGAACAGGCGCAGCACCCGATCGGGATAGGCGTTGCCGTGGCGCAGGAACGCGCCGAAATATTCGGTGGCGCGGGCGAAGCGGTAGCCGGCGGCGTCGGCGAAGCCGCCGGCGCGCGCGGCCTCGATCGCGGCGCGCAACGCCGGCGTCACGCGCTCGTCGGCGTCGAGGCAGAGCACCCAGTCGTGGCGGCAGGCGCGCACGGCGAAGTCCTTCTGCGAGCGGTAGCCGTCGAAGGCGCGCTCGAGCACGCGCGCGCCCCGCGCCCGCGCGCGCTCGCGGGTGTCGTCGCGCGAACCGGAATCGACCACGACGATCTCGTCGCAGAAGGCGAGCGAGTCGAGACAGGCGTCGATGCGGTCGGCTTCGTTGAGCGTGATGATGCAGGCCGAGAGGGCGGGGCTGGGCATGGGCGAGCGCGCGAGCGGGTCGCGCAAGCATAGCCGAAGGCGCGCGCCGGCCACGAACATCGCTGGCGTTGGCGACCCTGCCCGTCGCCGCGCCGGTTTGCGTTATCCTTGCCGTTGCGTTTCCGCAACGGTGCAGGCATGGCCAGTCCGAAAGTCCTGGTGATCGACGACGAACCGGACATCCGCAGCACGGTCCGCGAAATCCTCGAGGAGGAAGGCTACGCCGTGGTCGTCGCTGCGGACGCCGCCGAGGCGCGCCTGGCGCGCGCGCGCGAGCAGCCGGACGTGGCCCTGCTCGACATCTGGATGCCCGGCACCGACGGCATCAGCCTGTTGCGCGAATGGTCGGAGGCGCGCGCGCTGGAAAGTTGTCCGGTGATCATGATGTCCGGCCACGGCACGGTGGAGACCGCGGTCGAGGCCACGCGCCTTGGCGCCTACGACTTCATCGAGAAGCCGATCTCGCTCGCCAAGCTGCTGCTCACCATCGAGCGCGCGCGTGAAGCGAGTCGGCTCAAGCGCGAGAACGAGGGTCTGCGGCAGCACCTGGTCCTGCCGCTCGAGCCGGTCGGCAGCAGCAAGGCGATGACGGCGTTGCGCGCGCAGCTCGAGAAGCTGGCGCAGCACGATACCTCGGTGCTGGTGCAGGGCGAGCCCGGCGTCGGCAAGGAGACGCTGGCGCGCTGGCTGCACGAGCACGGCCCCCGTCGCGGCGGCCCGTTCGTGGCGGTCGCGCCCGCCAGCATTCCGCGCGAACACCTGGTGCCGGCGCTGTTCGGCAGCGAGAGCGCCGACGGCGGCGTCCAGCCGGGCCTGATCGAACAGGCCAACGGCGGCACGCTGTTCCTGGACGAGGTGGCCGAACTCGACGCCGAATTGCAGCAGCGTCTGGCGAGCGTGCTGCAGCGGCGCGCGCTGGTGCGCAGCGGCGGCCGCGGCCCGGCGGAGCTCGATCTGCGCGTGATCGCCGCGAGTGCGCAGAACCTCGAATCCCTGGTCAAGGCCGGCCGGTTTCGCGAGGAACTGTACTACCTGCTCAACGTCGTGCCGATCGCGGTGCCGCCGCTGCGCGAGCGCAGCGAAGACGTGCCCGAACTGCTTCGGCTGTACGCCGATTTCTTCGCCAACCGCGACAAGCTGCCGTACCGACACTTCCCGGTCGCGGTACAGAACCGGCTGCGCAACTACGCCTGGCCCGGCAACGTGCGCGAGCTGCGCAATCTGGTGCAGCGCCTGCTGGTGCTCGGCAGCGCGCCCGAGGTCGAGCTCGCCGAAGTCGAGGCGGCGCTCGGCGTGGCCGCCGGCATGGCCGCGCCCGCCGTGGTGGCAGGCATCGACTTCGATCTGCCGCTGCGCGAGGCGCGCGAGCAGTTCGAGCGCGCGTATCTGCTGCGCCAGTTGCAACAGGTCGGTGGCAGCGTCGGCAAGCTCGCCAAGGCGGTGGGCATGGAGCGCACGCATCTGTACCGCAAGCTGCGCGATCTCGGCGTGGACGTGAAGAACGTCACCGAGAAGGGCGAGGCGTGAGGACGGGAATCGGGAATGGGGAATCGGGAGCGGAGTGAGACGATGACGATCGAGAACAAGGTCGCGCTGATCACCGGGGCCGCGAGCGGCATCGGCAGGCGCATCGCCGAGGTGTTCGCCGCGCACGGCGCGCACGTCGCCGTGGCCGACATCCAGCGCGATGCCGCGCAGGCGGCGGCCGAGGCGATCCGCGCGCGCGGCGCGCGGGCCGCGGCGATTGCGATGGACGTGACCAGCGAGGCGGAGGTCGAGGCGGGCGTGGCGCAGACCGTGCGCGAACTCGGCGGCGTGGACATCCTCGTGTCCAACGCCGGCATCCAGATCGTCAACCCGATCGAGCAATTCGCCTACGCCGACTGGAAGAAGCTGATGGCGATCCACGTCGACGGCGCCTTCCTGACCACGCGCGCCTGCCTCCGGCACATGTACGCCGCCGGGCGCGGCGGCGCGATCCTGTACATGGGCTCGGTGCATTCCAAGGAGGCCTCGCCGCTCAAGGCGCCCTACGTCGCCGCCAAGCACGCGCTGATCGGGCTGGCCAAGGTGGTGGCCAAGGAAGGCGCGGCGCACGGCGTGCGCGCCAACGTCATCTGTCCCGGTTTCGTGCGCACGCCGCTGGTCGAGAAGCAGATTCCCGAGCAGGCCAGGGAATTCGGCATCTCCGAGGCGGAAGTGATCAAGAACATCATGCTGAAGAACACGGTCGACGGCGAATTCACCACACTCGACGACGTCGCCCAGTGTGCGCTGTTCTTCGCCGGTTTCGCCAGCAACGCGCTGACCGGTCAGTCGATCGTGGTCAGCCACGGCTGGCACATGCAGTGAGCGGGGACGCGCGGCAAGCCGAGCTCGTGCGCCTGCGCGCGCTGTGCGGCGGCCCGCGCGACGGCGCGCTCCTGCGCATGACCCTGGCCCACGCCCTGCTCGCGGCGGGCGAAACCACGGCGGCGATCGCGGAGTTGCGTCGCGCGCTCGAATTCGATCCGGACTATTCCGCGGCGTGGAAGCTGCTCGGCAAGACCCTGGCCGGACAGGGCGATACCGCCGGCGCCAGCGCGGCCTATCGCGCCGGCATCGCCGCGGCCGCGCGGCACGGCGATGTGCAGGCGGAAAAGGAAATGCGGGTGTTCCTGCGGCGTCTGGAACAGGCCGGGCGCGGCTGATCGACGCGGCCTCGCCCCGCACCTTCTGGCCGCATCCCGGATGAGCCGCCACCCATGATCGCCCTGATCCAGCGGGTACGCGAGGCGGAGGTCGAAGTCGAAGGCGCGACCGTCGGGCGCATCGGTGCCGGGCTGCTGGCCCTGGTCGCGGTCCGGCCGGACGACGGCGAGGCGCAGGCGCGGCGGATGCTGGAACGGCTGCTCGGCTACCGCGTGTTCGCCGACGCCGAGGGTCGGATGAACCGGTCGCTCGCCGATACCGGCGGCGGGCTGCTGCTGGTGCCGCAGTTCACCCTGGCCGCGGATACGGCCAAGGGCATGCGGCCGAGCTTCACCGGCGCGGCCCCGCCCGAGGCCGGGCGGCGCTGGTTCGAGCGCCTGGTCGAGCTGGCGCGGGCGCGGCATCCGGGGGTGGAAACCGGCCGGTTCGGCGCCCATATGCTGGTAAGGCTCGTCAACGACGGCCCGGTGACGTTCTGGCTGGAGGCGAAATGACCCCCCCGTCCGGCCGCCCGGCGGGGCGACCTTGACACGCCGCCTATAATTTACAGTCTTACCTCGAACTCCCGTAGTGCCATGGCCAACGAACCGGCGACCCAGCAGCAGTCCGAAATCAAGACCCTGATCATCAAGGGCAAGGAACAGGGTTATTTGACCTATGCCGAGGTCAACGATCACCTGCCGGACGACATCGTCGATCCGGAGCAGATCGAGGACATCATCGGCATGATCAACGACATGGGTATCGAGGTGCACGAAGTCGCGCCCGATACCGAGACCCTGCTGCCCGAGACGCCGGTCGCGGCCGACGACGAAACCGCCACCGAGGAGGCCGTCGCGGTGCTGTCGGCGGTCGACGCCGAGGTCGGCCGCACCACCGATCCGGTGCGCATGTACATGCGCGAGATGGGCACGGTCGAGCTGCTCACGCGCGAGGGCGAGATCGCCATCGCCAAGCGCATCGAGGAAGGCCTGAACCAGGTGCAGTCCTCGCTCGCCAACTTCCCGTGGTCGATCCAGTTGCTGCTCGAGGAGTACGACCAGCACCTGGAGGGCAAGAAGCGCCTGTCCGAGGTGCTGACCGGCTTCGCCGACATCGAGGTGCCCGGCCTCGACGTGCCCGCCGAGATGCTGGAGGCCGATCTCGACGCCGGCGCCAAGGACGACGAGGAGGAGGAAGGCGAGGAGGCCGGTCCCGGCGAGACCGGACCGGACCCGGCGGAGGTCACCCGCCGCATGGACGAGCTGCGCGCGCTGTACGCCAAGTTCCAGCGCGCCGCCGACAAGTACGGCACCGCCGACCGCAAGACCCAGAAGATCCGCGATCAGATGGCCGAGGCGTTCCTCAAGCTCAAGCTGCCGTCGGTGATGATCGACAGCTTCGTCAAGAAGCTGCGCGACGTGGTCAACACGATCCGCGGCCACGAGCGCGTGATCATGGACATCTGCGTCAAGCAGGCGAAGATGCCGCGCAAGGATTTCCTCAAGGCGTTCACCCAGCACGAGGTCAATCTCGGCTTCGCCGACGAGCTGATCCGCAAGAAGCAGAAATGGTCCTCGGCGATCCGCGCGCACAAGGCCGAGATCCTCGCCGAGCAGGAGAAGCTGCTGGCGCTGGAGAAGACGCTCTATCTGTCGCTCGCCGACGTCAAGGAGATCAACCGCGCCATGTCGATCGGCGAGGCCAAGGCGCGGCGCGCGAAGAAGGAGATGGTCGAGGCCAACCTGCGGCTGGTCATCTCGATTGCGAAAAAGTATACCAACCGCGGCCTGCAGTTCCTCGACCTGATCCAGGAAGGCAACATCGGCCTGATGAAGGCGGTGGACAAGTTCGAATACCGGCGCGGCTACAAGTTTTCGACCTACGCGACCTGGTGGATCCGCCAGGCGATCACGCGCTCGATCGCTGACCAGGCGCGCACCATCCGCATCCCGGTGCACATGATCGAGACGATCAACAAGTTGAACCGCATCAGCCGGCAGATGCTGCAGGAAATGGGTCGCGAGCCCACGCCCGAGGAGCTGGCGGTGAAGATGGAGATGCCGGAGGACAAGATCCGCAAGGTGCTCAAGATCGCCAAGGAGCCGATCTCGATGGAGACGCCGATCGGCGACGACGAGGATTCGCATCTCGGCGACTTCATCGAGGACACCAACGTCGAATCGCCGGTCGAAGCGGCCACCGGCACCGGACTCACCGAGACCGTGCGCGACGTGCTGGCCGGTCTGACGCCGCGCGAGGCCAAGGTGCTGCGCATGCGCTTCGGCATCGACATGAACACCGACCACACCCTGGAGGAGGTCGGCAAGCAGTTCGACGTCACCCGCGAGCGCATCCGCCAGATCGAGGCCAAGGCGCTGCGCAAGCTGCGCCATCCGTCGCGCAGCGAGCAGTTGCGCTCGTTCCTCGATCTCGACTGAGCGCCGGTGGCCGGCTCGACGCGATCACGCCCGCCTTGCGCGGGCGTTTTCGTTGCCGCGGACAATCGCTAGACTGAGACAGGGAGGCCGAACGGAGGCCGCTACAGGGAGGTATCGAGGAACACCCGCTGGGCCTGTAGCACAATGGTTAGTGCAGGTGGAGATCGCTGCGCCCAGGCGATGCGCCGTAACGCATCGCCTGCGGCGATCGACGGTGCGGCAGGGAGGCCGAACGGAGGCCGCTACAGGGAGGTATCGAGGAACACCCGCTGGGCCTGTAGCACAATGGTTAGTGCAGGTGGAGATCGCTGCGCCCAAGCGATGCGCCGTAACGCATCGCCTGCGGCGATCGACGGTGAGGCAGGGAGGCCGAACGGAGGCCGCTACAGGGAGGTATCGAGGAACACCCGCTGGGCCTGTAGCACAATGGTTAGTGCAGGAGACTCATAATCTCTTGGTTGCAGGTTCGAATCCTGCCGGGCCCACCAGCCTCGCGCAAACGGGCTTTCGCCGGCCGCGAGGCTACGCCTACGACACCACTCGCACCAGGCCGCGGCCGCGCGGCACGGCGACGCGGTTGCGGCCCTCCGCCTTGGCGCGATACATCGCCGCGTCGGCGCGCTCGATCCAGGCGCGCGCGTGCTCGAACTCGCGCGTCGCCTCGGCGATGCCGACGCTGACCGAGCAGCGCAGCAGCGGCTGTCCCGGCAGGCGCAGCTCGGCCACGCGCGCGCGGATGCGCTCGGCGACCGCCTGGGCGCCGCCGGCACCGGTGTTGGTCAGGATCACGCCGAACTCGTCGCCGCCGTAACGGCCGCAGACGTCGCAGTCGCGCGTGCATTCGCGGATCGTCGCGGCGACCGCGCGGATGATCTCGTCGCCGACCAGATGGCCATGGTGATCGTTGATGCGCTTGAAGTCGTCGAGGTCGATCATCATCAGCGTGGCGGGCTGGCCGCCGCGCTGGAAACGATGCAGTTCCTGGTTGACGCTGTGCTGCCAGTAAGTCTGGTTGAGCAGGCCGGTGGCGATGTCGATGCGGTTGAGCTGCTCGAGGTGACGGTTCTGGTCGCGCGCCTGACGCATCAGCGCGTGCGCACTGGCGCTGACGGCGAGCGGATAGCCGACCAGCAGCGGCAGCGTGGCGACGATGTGGAACATGGTCGTAGTCGGCGCGAAGGCGAACTCGTTGAGCGCGCTGGTCAGCGCACAGGCAAGCACGAGACCGGCGAGCGAACGCGCCAGCAGGCGCGCGCCGCCGATGTGCATCTTGCCGATGCCGAGCATCACCGCGATCATCACGCTCGGCAGCAGATTGAATTGCATCAGCGCGATCCAGCCGCCCGCCAGCGCGGCATCGACCTGCAGATGGCGCAGTTCCGCCGCGCGCGGATTGGCGTTGGCGCGCGCCAGCGCAAAGGCGAGGTGCGGCCAGGCGAAGCCGTGCAGCACGAGCAGGGCCCAGATCAGCCGGTGCACGTGCAACGTGACGAACACGGAGGCGACGGCGAAGAAGCCGAGGCCGAGTCCGATCGCCCGCAACCAGCGCATCCGCGCCACGAAGGCGAGATCGCGCGAGACGGTGGCGGTGGGCAGCATGGTCGTTCTCCCCGCGGGAGCGGCGGAGCGGTGTCCTCGACATCGCCGCGCGGCTTTTCCCGCAGCGCCATCCTAGTGCGCCGCGTGCGGCGGCAACATCCGTGCGAATACGTACCGGCGCCGTGTGCGCGGATCGGTCGGCTGCCATGCGGCGCAAAAAAAAGCGGCCGCTCCTGGGGAAGAGCGGCCGCGGACGCTGCCGATCTGCTGGGGGACAGATGGGTGGGCAGCGCGCGCCACCGTAATCCGACGGACGTTAAGACCGGCAAAAAATTCGGGGCGCTTGGGAACGTCCGATGCCCCAGCGGTGCTGTCTTCGGCTGTGGCGGCGCACCCCCACAACCTCCATCAAACCCTTGCTGCGCAAGGGTTTGATCGCCCCCTTGACTCAAGGGGGCTGAAGCGCAGGAGCGATGTTTTCCACGGGTTGTGGTGGGGTTCCCTCAGCCGCGCGCGCCGCCGCCGAAGCCGAGCTCGAAGCTTGGCGCGTTGCCATCGCCGTACTGTTCGCGCAGCGTCCAGCCCCAGCGTTCGCACACCCGCCGGATCATGCCGAGGCCGAGGATGCGATCGGCCCGCTCGCCCGGCCGCGGCGCGGGTTCCGCGGCCGCGGTGAGCGCCTGCGCGTGCTCGATGCGCAGCGCCTCGGGGGTGACGTCGATGCGCAGCGTGCCGCCTTCGACGAACTGCGTGGCGGCGCGCAGCAGATTGCCGATGACGATGCGCAGCACCCGCTGCGGCGCCGGCACGATCACGCCGGCGGCGCCGCGATGCTCGACCGCCACGCGCTTCTCGTGCAGCGCATCGGTGCGCTCGCGCAGCAGTTGCCGCACCACCGCATCGACGTCGGCCCGACCGAGCTCGGCCAGCTCGCGCTCGTCGCTGCGTGCGAGCAGCAGCAGGGCGTCGAGCAGGTCGCCGAGCTCGTCACTGCCGCGCAGCATGCGTTTCAACCGCGCCTCGGTGGCGGCGTCGCACTGGCCGCTGTCGAGCATCACCTCGATCGCGCCGCGGATCACCGCGAGCGGCGTGCGCAGCTCGTGGCTGGCATCCGCGGTGAAGGCGCGTTCGCGGCGCACGTATTCGTACAGTTTTTCCTGGTAGCGATCGAACGCCTGCGCCAGCGCGCCGACTTCGTCCTCGGCGAACTCCGGCGCGAGCTTGGCGATGTCGCGCCGCGCCGGATCGAGCACCTCGACGTGTCCGGCCAGCCGCCGCACCGGCTCGATCGCGCGTCCCGCCCACAGCCAGCCGAGCCAGGCGGAGAGCCCGGTGCCGAACACCACCAGGGCGATGAGGTCGCGGGCGAGGCGGCGCTCGCGCCGGCTCTCCAGGCCGATGTCGAGCACCACGTACAGATGCCGGCCGGCGACGTCGTACACGGCGACGTGGCGCTCGCCGGCGGCGTCCTGCACCTCGTGGAATCCCGGCGCCAGCGCCTTCAGCTCGGGCGGCGGCGCGTTGCGACCGACGGCGTCGTCGATGAACACGTAGAAGTGCCGCGTGTGCGGATGCGGCGTGCGGCCGTCGTCGGCGTAGCGCGCGCGCAGATACTCGCCTTCCACGCGCAGCATCTCGTCGACCAGGCGGTGTACGTAGGAATCGGAGAAATGCACCGCGACCAGCGCCACGCAGGCACTGACCACGAAGCCCAAGCCGGCGAAGGTGAGCGCGACGCGCGCGCGCAGGCCGACCCTAGGCATCCACCGATTCCGCGATGCGATAGCCGAAGCCATGGACGGTGTGCAGCAGACGGGTGTCGAAGGGTCGGTCGATGACCGAGCGCAGCACCGACAGATGCGTGTGCAGGGTGGCGATGTCGCCGCCGTTCTCGCCCCACAGCGCCTGCGCCAGCTCGGCGTGGCGCACCAGATGCGGCGAGCGGCGCATCAGCAGTTCCAGCAGCACGAAGCCGGCGCGGGTGAGGGCGAGGCGCTGGCCGCCGCGCTCGACGGTCTGGTTCGCGGGGTCCAGCGCCAGATCCGCCACCCGCAGCACCTCGCCCTGCTGCAGGCGATGGCGGCGATGGAGCGCGCGGATGCGCGCCTCCAGTTCCTTCATCGCGAACGGCTTGACCAGATAATCGTCGGCGCCGTGCGCGAATCCTTCCAGCTTGTCGTCGAGCGTGTCGCGCGCGGTCAGCATCAGCACCGGCACGTCCTGCTGCGCCTCGCGCAACCGGCGGCACAGATCCAGGCCGTCGAGCTTGGGCAGGCCGAGATCGAGCACGATCACGTCGTAGTTTCCCTCCAGCGCCATGCGCAGGCCGAGCGCGCCGTCGCCGGCGTGATCCATGACGAAGCCGCGATGCTCCAGGTAATCCCAGATGTTCGCGGCGATGTCGCGCTGATCTTCGATGAGCAGGATGCGCAGCATGGGCGCTGCCGGAACGGGCGATGCGTCGAGCGTGAGCGGATGGGCAGAGTATACATTGACGCGCGGCGCGATGGCCCGCGCACGGTCACCCGATGGCGCGGCGAACGCCACCCCGCGCCCGTCAATCGGCGGCCAGCTTCGCGCCCTGCTCGCGCAGCAGCGCACGCAGCACCGAGCGGTGGCAATGCGCCTCGTCCTCGCAATAGCAGCCGACCGAGAAATCCGTTGCGTGCGAAAGCGCCGCGAGCAGCGCGATCGCGTGGCGGTTCTCCGGGGTCGCCATCTCCGCGCGATAGCGGCGTTTGAACGCCGTCCACTGTGCCTCGGTCCGCGCCGCGTGCGCCTGCTTCATCAGCGCCAGACTCGGCGCGAGATTCGGAAACCACACGTCGAACCAGTTGTCCGAGGCGTAGCGCGATTTCGGCACGCCGCGCGGCGGTCGGCGCGCGGTGCCGATGCGCAGGCCCTCGTTCCTGCCGCGCGGACTGCCGAGCCGGACGATGCGCACGCTCATGGTCCCACCCTCGTCGTGCAACTATGCCACCAGACTACCACTGCGGGGATGAGGCGGCGCAGGGGCGGCTCTCGACAATCCGCGGCCAAGACAATCCGGCCGAGCACAAGGACGCATTCTCCTAATGAACGCCCAGCCTGATCCAAAAGCCCGACGTGAGCAGGGACGCTAGCAGGAGAAGCCGAAACGCCTGCCAATAGTGGAGCGTCTTCAGTCCGAATACGTCAGGCATGGTGGCATTCCACAACCACTGAAACACAGCCACCCCGATCGCTACGAGCGTTACGGCGAGCACAACAAAGAATACGAGACCAACCAGCACCATGTGGTTCTTGCTCCAAGCAGTATTGAACTCTCGAAATGCGATCTGATACCTGACTCGCACCGCCCCGCGAAGCGATGTCGTCCTGGACGAAACGCTAGCCCTTGCGCGAGGCGCGGTTGAGCGCGGCCGCCGCCCGGACCAGGTCGCGGAACGCCGGCTCGTCGAGCGTATCGCCCGCCTGCAGATCGATGGCGCGTCTGACCTTGCCATCCGTGCCGGCGTTGAACAGTCCGTGCGGGTCGGGCAACGCGGCGCCTCTGGCGAAGGTGAGCTTGACCTTGTCCTTGTAAGTCTCGCCGGTGCAAATGATGCCATCGAGCGACCAGACCGGCACCCCGGCGGGGTTCGACGGCTTCGCCCATTTCCGCTCCTCGATGGCTTGCGGCTCCGCCTGCTGGATCAGGCGCCGGACGCGATCGAGCAGTTCTGCCCGCCAGTCGTTGCGTGTGCTGAAGACTTTGCTGGAATCACTCATCGGCGAATCTTGCCATGAGGGCCGACAGCGGAGTCAAGCGGCCGCTCGGCTGCGGCGGCGTGCCGAGCCCGCTCGATCGCCAGAACTGCGTGCACACTGCGCTGCCAGCCGCCAGCACCAGGGCGGCGACCCGTGTCACCGCAGGTGGGTCTCGAACAGCCGATCGATGCGTTTGTATTCGTCGAGCCACGAATCGGCGTTGACGAAGCCGTGGCGATCGAGCGGATAGGGCGCGATCCAGAAATCGTCCTTGTGCAGTTCGATCAGGCGCTGGTACAGGCGCACCGAGTCTTCGAACAGCACGTTGTTGTCGATCATGCCGTGGCAGATCAGCAGGGGATCGCGCAGGCCCTCGGCGAATTCGATCGGCGAGGAGCGCCGGTAGGCGAGCGGATCGAGCTGCGGGCGATTGAGGATGTCGGACGTGTACTCGTCGTCGTATTGCGTCCAGTCGGTGACCGGCCGCAGCGCCGCGCCGGCGGCGAATTCGCCGGGTGCGCGAAACAGCGCCATCAGGGTAAGAAATCCGCCGTAGGAGCCGCCGTAGATGCCGACGCGCGCGGGATCGACGTGCCAGCGCTCGGTGAGCCAGCGCTTGCCGTCTTGCAGGTCCTCCAGTTCGGGGTGGCCCATCTGCCGGTAGATCGCCACGCGCCAGTCGCGGCCGTAGCCTTCCGAGGCGCGGTAGTCCATGTCGAGCACGAGATAGCCGCGCCGCACCAGCAGGTTGTGGAACATCTGCTCGCGGAAGTAGTACGGGAATTTCCGGTGCACGTTCTGGGTGTAGCCGGCGCCGTGGACGAACAGCACGGCGGGATGCATTGTGGAATTGTCCACATTTTCCGGCCGGTACAGCTTGGCGTGGATCGTGCCGCGGAAGTGCGTGGACGGCACCTCGACGAATTCCGGCGCGATCCAGGTGAGCGCCCGGTAGCGCGGCGTGCGCGTGTCGGTGAGCTCGCGCGGCGCGCCGCTGCCGTCGGCCGCGACCAGCGCGAGCTGGGGCGGCACGTAGCTCGCGGAGTGCGCGACCAGGAGCCGCGTGCCGTCGTGCGCCAGCGCGAAGTCCTCGACACCGCCATAGCGCGTGACGCGCTCGAGCGCGCCGCCGCCGGCGGGCACGCGGTAGACGTCGTAGGCATATGGCGCCTCGGCGTTGGCGCGCAGGTAGAACCAGCGGCCGTCGGCGGAGAGCTGCGGCTGCGACACCTCGAAGCGGCCGTGCGTCAGCGCCTGGGCGCGGCCGTCGAGCGGCTTGGTATACAAGTGCGCAAAGCCGCTCTCCTCGGACACGTACCAGAGCGTGCGCGCGTCGTCGCGCCAGCCGAACTCATTGAAGTTCCAGTTGATCCAGGCGTCGTCGTGCAGGCGGTGCTGCGGCACGAGTGCCTTGCGCGCCGGATCCACGCTCGCGATCCAGCGATCCTTGTTGTCGCGCGCGCGCAGCAGCACCGCGGCGTGCGCGCCGTCGCGCGCGAACGCGATGTCGGCGACCTCGAGCTCGCGCGCGGCCGGCCGGGTCTTCTTCGCTGCGGCGTCCTTCGCTTCCGGTTTGCGGGTGAGACCGGCGCGTTCGTTCTCCTCGCGCACGGCCTCGAGCGGATCGTCGCCGAGGCCCGGCAGCGGCGCGTAGTCGAGTCGGGTCAGCGTGTGCGCGGCGAGATCGGCCAGCCACAGCGTCTGCGGCGCCGGCGGATTGCGGCCGACGCGCACGCGCTCGTCCTCGAATTCCTCGTAGCCGGATTCGGTGACGAAGCGGGTGAGCTTGCCCTTGCGGCCCTCGTCGAAGTTCTTCGGCTGGGTCACGGCCAGCAGCCAGCGCGTATCGGGCGACAGCGCGGTCCGGACCAGCTTGACCTCGTCGCCGAGCCAGAACGGCAGCGGTGCGCGCGTGGCGTCGGCGCGCTGGCGCGCCTGCGCTTCCTCGCGCGCGGCCTGCTTGTCGGCGTCCTGCTTGCGCAGGGTCGAGAACAGGCGCAGTTGCAGTTCGCGCAGATCGTCCGCCGCCGGCGGCGCGTCGGGATCCTTCTCCGGCTTGAGCAGCGCGGCCGGCGCGGTGACGCCGGTGGCGAGATCGTGCACGAACCAGTCGGTGCCGACACGGAAGCTCAATCGCCGCCCGTCCGGCGAGAACTGCGGCGCGGTCTCCTCCTGCGGCGTGCGCGTGATCTGGCGCAGCGCGCCGCCGGCGAGCTCGCGCACGAAGATGTCGCCGTTGCGCACGAACGCCGCGCGCGTGCCGCTCGCGTCGTAGACGGTCTGACAGCCGTCGGCCTCGGCCATCGCCGCGGCATCGACCACGCGGTCCTCGCCGCTCGCGAGATCGATCCGATGCAGATCGCGCACCGACGAGCCGGCGCGCTTCACGCGGTAGTACACGGTCTGGCCATCGACACTGAAATACGGTGCCACGGCGTGAGGCATGAACAATTCCGGCAGCTCGATCATGGCGGCGATCCAGTCCGGATCGGCCATGATCTCCGCGAGCGTCGGCGGCGCGGGTTGGGCAAGCGCCGAGCCGGCGGCGAGCAGGGCGGTGACGGTGGCGAGGAGGACACGGGACACGGCAAATCCTGGGTTGGGCGAAAGTGCCAAGCGTAGCCGAGCGCCGCGCCCGCGCCAGCGGTCGGAAGTCATGCGGGGGTGAGCGGTCAACGGTGAGCGGTGAGCGGGGGAGCAGGGAGGGGGAGTGGAACGAGCCCACGGGAATCGGGAATCGGAGGAGCATTCATCGACTCTCTACTTCCGATCGATTCTTGAGGGCTGAGGGCTGCAAAGCTTTTTCTACTCCCTACTCCCTATTCCCCATTCCCGCCTTTTCCGGCACCATCGCGGCAACTCCGGAAGGACCGCCATGCCCCTGCCCTGCATCGAAATCGAGACCGGCGCCGCGCCGCGGGCGGCGGTGATCTGGCTGCACGGCCTCGGCGCCGACGGCCACGATTTCGAGCCGATCGTGCCGGAGCTGGTCGATTCCGGCTGGCCGCCGCTGCGCTTCGTGTTCCCGCACGCGCCGGTGCGGCCGATCACGATCAACGGCGGCATGCCGATGCGCGCCTGGTACGACATCTCGGGTCTGGAGATCGCGCAGCGCCAGGACGAGGCCGGCATCCGCACCTCGATCGGCCTGCTCGACGAGTTGATCGAGCGCGAATGCGCGCGCGGCGTGCCGAGCGCGCGCATCGTGCTCGCCGGCTTCTCGCAGGGTGGCGCGATCGTGCTCGCCGGCGGCATCCGGCAGCCGCGGCCGCTCGCCGGCATCGTCGCGCTGTCCACGTACCTGCCGATGGCGGAGAGGACCGACGCCGAGGCCAACGCGGCGAACCGCGCGACGCCGATCTTCATGGCCCACGGCACGCTCGATCCGACCATCTCGCACGCGCTCGGCGAGATGAGCCGCGCCTATCTCGTGCAGCGCGGCTACGCCGTGGAATGGCACAGCTACGCGATGGCGCATCAGGTCTGCGGCGAGGAGATCGCCGATCTGCGCCACTGGCTGCGCGCGCGCCTGGCGGCGTGAGGCGTCATGCCCGCACCGACCGCCGCTCCGCGTCCGTCCTGGCTGCCGGACTTCTGCAGCCTGCCGGTGCTGTTCGCGGTGATGATCGTGGCCGAGCTCTTGGTGCTGGTGATCCTGATCGCGCCGAGCGACGAGAGCCGGCCGCTGCTGCCGCGCCTGACCACGACCAGCGTGTTCGTGCAGTGGCTGGCGCTGCTCTGCGCCGTGTGCCTGTGCCAGTTGCGCGCGCCGTTGCAGCGCCTGCCGCCCTGGCTCGGCGTGGCCGTGGCCTATGTGCTGATGTTGCTCGTCACCGTGCTCGGCAGCGCGCTCGTGTTCCGGCTCGATCAGGAGCTCGGCCTCGGGCTGACCCTGCCGGTGCAGTTCGAGGCGCGCTTCGTCTGGCGCAACGCCGCGCTGTGCGCACTGATCGGCGCGGCGCTGCTGCGCTACTTCTACGTGTTCGAGCAGTGGCGCGAGCGCGTGCGCGCCGAGGCGAAGGCGCGCTTCGACGCCTTGCAGGCGCGCATCCGGCCGCATTTCCTGTTCAACAGCATGAACACCATCGCCAGCCTGATCCCGCTGCGTCCGCAGGAGGCCGAGCGCGCGGTGGAGAATCTGGCCGACCTGTTCCGCGCCGCGCTCGGCGACGAGGCGACGCCGAGCACGCTCGGCGCCGAGCTCGATCTGGTGCGGCGCTATCTCGACATCGAGAAGCTGCGCCTCGGCGAGCGCCTGCGGGTGGACTGGGACGTGGCCGAGCTGCCGCCGGCGATGCCGGTGCCGGCGCTGCTGCTGCAGCCGCTGATCGAGAACGCCGTGTACCACGGCATCCAGCAGTTGCCGGCGGGCGGCACGCTCCGCGTGCGCGGCCGCTGCGACGGCCGCCACGTCGAGATCGAGATCCGCAATCCCTGTCCGCCGGCCGCCGCGCGTGCGCGCAGCGGCCGCGGCATGGCGCTGGCCAACACCCGCGCCCGGATCGAGTACCATTTCGGCCGGCGCGGCACGCTCGACGTCGACGCCGGCGCGGAGTACTACGCCTGCCGCCTGCGCCTGCCGGTGACGGCGGAGGCGGACTGAGTCGACCCGGCACGACGCGGAGGCACGCCCGGTACCATGGCCATGCGAGTCCTGATCGTCGACGACGAACCGCTGGCGCGCGAGCGCCTGGCGGCGCTGCTCCAGGAGTGCGGCGAGGTCACGGTCGTCGGCGAGGCCGGCGACGGTCGCGCCGCGGTGGAGGCGGTGGAGCGGCTGCGGCCGGACGTCGTGCTGCTCGACATCCGCATGCCGGTGATGGACGGCCTGGAGGCCGCGCGCCACCTCGCCCGGTTCGACACGCCGCCGGCGATCGTGTTCTGCACCGCCTACGACGAGCATGCGCTCGCCGCGTTCGAGGCCAGCGCGATCGATTATCTGGTCAAGCCGGTGCGGGCGGAGCGGCTGCGCACCGCGCTGGAACGCGCGCGCCGCTTCGGCGCCGGCACGCTCGCCAAGCTCGAGACCATGACCGCCACCGCGCGCGCGCGCAGCCACCTGTGCGCGCGCGTGCGCGGCAATCTGGTGCTGGTGCCGGTCGCCGACATCGACTATCTGCTGGCCGAGGACAAGTACGTCGTCGTCCATCACCGCAAGGGCGAGGTGCTGGTCGAGGAGGCGCTGAAGTCGCTGGAGACCGAATTCGGCGATCGCTTCGTGCGCATCCACCGCAACTGCCTGGTCGCGCGCGATCGCCTCGCCGGCCTGGTGCGCGGCGCCGACGGCGGGGTCTACGCCAGGCTCGAAGGCTGCACCGCGACGCTCGAGATCAGCCGCCGCAACCTGCCGGCGCTGCGCCGGCTGGTGCGCTCGCTGTGAACCGCGCCCGGCCGTGAGCGCGACGACGCTGCGCATCGCCACGCGCCGGAGCGCGCTCGCCCTGTGGCAGGCCGAGCACGTCGCCGCGCGCCTGCGCGCGACGCATCCCGGACTCGCCATCGAGCTCGTGCCGATGACCACCCGCGGCGACCGCATCCTCGACCGCCCGCTCGCCGCGCTCGGCGGCAAGGGCCTGTTCCTCAAGGAACTCGAGGTGGCGCTTGCCGAGCAGCGCGCCGACATCGCCGTGCATTCGTTCAAGGACGTGCCGGTGGAGCTCGACGCCGGTTTCGCCATCGGCGCGGTGCTGGAGCGCGCCGATCCGGCGGATGCCTTCGTCTCGGTACACTTTGCGCGGTTGGATACTTTGCCGCACGGCGCCCGGGTCGGCACTTCCTCGCTGCGGCGCCAGGCGCAGTTGCGCGCGCGCCGCGCCGATCTCCAACTCGTCGATCTGCGCGGCAACGTGCCGACCCGCCTCGCCCGGCTCGACGCCGGCGCCTGTGACGCCATCGTGCTTGCCTGCGCCGGTCTCGAGCGGCTCGGCCTCGGTGGACGCATCCGCAGCCGGCTCGCGCCGCCGCACTGGCTGCCCGCTGCGGCGCAGGGCGCGATCGCGGTGGAGTGCCGCGTGGGCGACGCGCGCAGCGCCGAGCTGCTCGCGCCGTTGCACGACCCGGCGACCGCGCGCTGCGTCGCCGCCGAGCGCGCGTTGACGCGGCACCTGCACGGCAATTGTCAGGTGCCGATCGCGGCGTACTGCTTCGAGAGCGAGACCGGCCTGCACCTCGCCGGCCTGGTCGGTGATGCCGCCGACGGCCGGCTGGTGCGCGCCGAGGCGAGCGGCGCGAGCGAGGCGCCAGAGGCACTCGGTCGCCGCGTTGCCGAGCGGCTGCTCGCCGCGGGTGCGGGCGAGTTGTTGAGGTTGAGGGCTGAGGGCTGAGGGCTGAGGGCCGGGGGCTGCGCAGCTTTTCCCGCTCACCGCTGACCGCTCACCGCTCACCATAAAACAACATCACCACATGCTTCGCCTCGGCGAAGAACAGCCAGCGTTCGACGAACGAGCCGGCGATGACTGCAGACGCGACGACGCCGGCGCTCGGCGCGGCCGGCACGGGCCACAACGCCGCGGCGATGCCGAGCGCGGCCGGCACCGCGCCGATCAGGAACAGCGCGATCCGGCGCAGCCGCGCGGCGTGCTTGCGGGCGAGCGCGAAGCCCATCTCGCGGGTCAGGTAATTCTCCTCGGTGTGCGGCGCCTCGACCGCGCGCACCGTGCCGAAGCGGCCGAGGCCGGTGGCGGATTCGGCGGTCGCGGCCGGCGGTGCGCGGTCGAGGCGGCGCCAGTACGCGCGTTTGAGCAGGGCCGCGGCGAGGGCGAGGGTCGCGACCAGGCCGGGCAGCGGCCTGTCGCCGGCGTCGTGCGCGAGCGCGCCGATCAGCCAGCCTGCGCTCGATCCGCCGAGCAGGCCGAGCAGCAGATACCCCGGCAGCACCAGGGCATCGCGCCAGGCCGGTATGGTTTTCAGCGAAGTATAGATTTTCGCCGTGCAGGTCACGGTCGCCGCGGCGAGCACGGCGAGCGCGAGGCCGCCGGCGCGCAGCGCCCCGGCGTCCGCGCCGCGCCAGAGCAGCATCCCGAGCGCCGCCGCCGGGACGAAGCTCGCCGACGCCGCGATGCCCTCGCGCGACAGCCACGACGAGCGCCACTGGCTGAACGCCCGCCAGGCGCGCCGCGGCTGGCCGAGGTGCAGGGTCGAGGCGACGAGGCCCGCGGCGGCGAACGCGGCGCCGACGGTGAGCGCGAGCAGCGCCGGCTCGCGGCCGAGACGCACCGGCGCGAGCGCGAGCCCCGCGCCGAGCAGGAACCAGAGTCCGTAGCCCATGCCGGAGACGACGGTGAAGAACAGGATCGAGAGGGCGGGGCGCATCAGCGCGACAGCAGCCTGTCCAGCCAGCGCAGGATCGGCGCGGCGGTGGAAAAATCCACTTTTTCCTCCGCCGGCGGCGGCGCAGACGCGGTGCCGCCGGCGCGGCGCGGGCGCGGCGGCAGATACTTGTTCACCGGCCGGTAACCGAGCTCGGGCATGAGGTCGTGGCCGCCGCGTTCGGCGACGAGTTTCGACACCGCCGATTCGGGATCGCCGAGATCGCCGAAATGACGCGCGCGGGTCGGGCAAGCCATCACGCAGGCCGGCTGGCGATCGGATTCGTCGAACGATTCGTTGTAGATGCGATCCACGCACAGCGTGCATTTCTGCATCACGCCGCGCGTCGTGCTGAACTCGCGCGCGCCGTAGGGGCAGGCCCAGGCGCAGAGCTGGCAGCCGATGCACTTGTCCTCGTCCACCAGCACGATGCCGTCCTCGGCGCGCTTGTAGCTCGCGCCGGTCGGACAAACGGTGACGCAATCCGGCGTCTCGCAGTGCAGGCATGAGCGCGGGAAGTGCACGGTGAGCGCCGGCGCGGCGCTCGTCACCTCGTAGGTGTGCACGCGATTGAACCACACGCCCTGCGGCCGTTCGCCCCAGGCGTCCTCGTCCGGCAGCGGCCCGAACTGGCCGCCGTCGTTCCATTGCTTGCACGCCACCGCGCAGGCATGGCAGCCGACGCAGGTGTCGAGGTCGATGACGAGGCCGAGTTTCCTCGCCGAGGGTGGCGGCAGGGAGGTCATGGCGCGAGCGGCCAGAAGCGCGGGATGAGCAGCATCGACAGCGTGCAGAACAGCAGGATCAGCGGAATGCCGACCTTCATGAAATCGGTGAAGCGGTAGCCGCCGGCGGCGTACACCATGGTGTTGGTCGGATAGCCGACCGGCGTGGCGAACGAGGTCGCGGCGGCGAAGGCGACGGTCACCACGAACGGCGTCGGACTCGCGTCGAGCGCGTGCGCCACCGAGATCGCGATCGGCACCATCAGCACCACCGAGGGATTGTGCCCCATCACCTCGGTGAGCAGCGCGGTGAGCAGGTACACCATCAGCAGCACCGCGAGCGGGCCGTGCGCGCCGACCAGACGCATGCCGGCGTCCACCAGATGCTGGGCGAGCCCGCTCCTGTCGAGGGCGATGCCGAGCGGCAGGATCGCGCCGAGCAGCACGATCACCTTCCAGTCCATGGTCTCGTAGACGTCCTCGAAGTTGAAGCAGCCGGCGAGCGCCATCGCCGCGCAGCCGAGCAACGCCGCGACCACGATCGGCACCACGCCGAGACCGGCCAGCGCGATGGTGGCGACGAGGATGGCGACGGCGAGCGGCGCCTTGCGGCGCGAGGCGTGCACGTCGCCGCGTTCGCTCAACACCACCAGGCCCGACTCGCGGCGCAGATGCTTGAGTGCCGGCTCGTCGAGCGCGAGCAGCAGGATGTCGCCGACCTCGAGCCGCGCCGCCTTGAGCGGCGCGCGCAGGATGCCGCCGCGCCGCTGCAGCGCCAGCACCGCGGCGTTGTAGTTCCAGCGGAAGTCCGCCTCGGCCACGGTCTGGCCGACCAGGCGCGTGCCGGGCGCGACCAGCGCCTCGAGCAGGATGCGTGGCTGGGCGCTGCGTTCGGCGAGCTCGGCGAGCGGCGCGATGGCGAGCTTCAACTGGCGCTGGAGCTCCTCGATGCGCTGCCAGTCGCCGCGCGCCAGCAGCACGTCGCCGGCCATCAGCTCGCGTTCGCGCGGTGCGGCGAGATAGACGTCGTCGCGCAGCAGCTCGAGCACGTAGACGCCGAACTTCTCGCCCAGCCGCGCCTGCGCCACCGAGGAGCCGATCAGCGGCGAATCCGGCAGCACCACGAGTTCGGTGACGAACTTGCCGGGCTCGCGTTCCTCGCGCGCGTCGGTGTCGAGATGGCGCGGCAGCAGCCAGCGGCCGATCAACAGCAGGTAGGTCATGCCGACGGCCGCGAGCACCGCGCCGAGCTTGGTGAAATCGAACACGGCGAAGCCGGGCAGGCCGTGCTGGATCGCCAGACTGTTGGTCAGCAGGTTCGACGAGGTGCCGAGCAGGGTGCACACGCCGCCCATCTGCGCGGCGTAGGACATCGGGATCAGCACGCGCGCCGGCGAGGTGCGGCTGCGCGCGCACACGCTCAGCGTCACCGGCAGGAACGTCGCCACCAGCGCGGTGTTCTTCACGAACGCGCCGAGGAAGCCGACGATCAGCATGATCGCCA
>JAJPHA010000024.1 GCA_021325475.1 Rhodanobacteraceae bacterium
CAGGTCCTCCGAGGGATGCTCTGCTTGAACGTGCTTTCTCTTGGTTACTTCTCTTTGCACGAGCAAAGAGAAGTGACCCGCTCGCCGGACGCGAGCGGAAAACCGCAGGATGCGCCATGAGAAAAGAACGAGGGCGCTGCGCGCGTCGGCCTCTGCCGAGGATGGTCGGCGGGCCTTCGCTCAGTGCGGAATCGCCAGCCGCGGCCATGGCGCGAGCCGGCGCGGGGTCCGGCCCGCGCCGCCGCAGGGTCGCGGCGGCGCGGTTCGCCGGGCGAGCGCGACGGCGGTGCGCGGGGCGAGGTAGCCGTGCGCGAACAATTGCGCGTGGGCGAGCCGATGCAGGTGCTGCCAGAACGCCTTCATGGACGGTCTCCGCTGTGACGGGCCGACACGATAGGTCTCCGCGGCGCCGAACAAAAGCGAAGGTTTTGCAAGCGATAGTTGAAAATCGCTCAACGTATCGGCCCGTGCCATGACCACCGGCCGAGGGCGCCGCCGGCGCGCTGTGCTAGGCTGCGCGCGCCATGTTGCGTCCCACTCGGAGGAGACCATGAAGACCTCGATGCTCGCCTGCTTCGCCCTGGTGGCCGCCGCCGCCTTCGGTGCCGCCGCGTCCGCCGCCGACAAACCCGCGGCGGCGAGTACCGATGCCGCGTTCGCGCAGAAACTCGATCAGGTGCTGGCGGGTTCCTGGCGTTCGGACAAGAACAAGGCGCGCGATCCATACCGCCATCCGAAACAGACGCTGGAATTCTTCGGCCTGAAACCCGGCATGAATCTGATCGAACTCACGCCGGGTGCCGGCTGGTATGCGGAGATCCTCGCGCCGCTGCAGAAGGGCAGCGGCGGCTACGTCGCGGCGATCGTCACGCCGAAGAAGCCGCAGGGCGAGGCGGCCGAGGACAAGGATACGCTGCGCAAGAAATTCGCCGCCGATCCCGAACGCTACGGCGAAGCCAAGGTGATCGAATTCGACCTGCACGCGCCGAAGCTCGGCCCGCCGAATTCGGCCGACATGGTGGTGACCTTCCGCAACGTGCACAACTGGGTGATGGCCGACGCCGCGCCGGCGATGTTCAAGGCCTGCTTCGACGTGCTCAAGCCCGGCGGCGTGCTCGGCGTGACCGATCACCGCGCCAAGCCGGGCGCCGACCTCGAGTCGATCAAGAAGTCGGGCTACCTGCCCGAGGATCTGGTGATCAAGCTCGCCACCGACGCCGGCTTCCGGCTCGTCGCCAAGAGCGAGATCAACGCCAATCCGAAGGACACCAAGGACTATCCAGAAGGCGTCTGGACCCTGCCGCCGACGCTCGCGCTCGGCGACAAGGACCGCGCCAGGTATCTCGCCATCGGCGAATCCGACCGCATGACGCTCAAGTTCGTCAAACCCGCCAAGGACAAGATCTTCGCCGCACCGGACGACAAGCACGGCGCCGCGCACTGACGCGCGGCGATGCCCGCGCGCTGGCGCGGGCGCCGGATGCGATGCTGATCGCGTTCAACAAGCCGTATCGGGTGCTGTGCCAGTTCCGCGATCGGCGCGTGCCGCCGCGGCGCACGCTCGCCGAGTTCGTGCGCCTGCCGGCGGTGTATCCGGCCGGCCGGCTCGACTACGACAGCGAGGGGCTGCTGCTGCTCACCGACGACGGCGCGCTCGCCCACCGCCTGACCGATCCGCGGCACGCGACGACGAAGACCTATCTGGTGCAGGTCGAAGGCACGCCGGACGAGGCGGCGCTGGCGAAATTGCGCAAGGGTATACTTTTGGCCGACGGCCCGACCCGGCCGGCGCGCGCGCGGCGGGTCGAGGCGCCGCCGTGGCTGTGGCCGCGCGATCCGCCGGTGCGCTATCGCAAGACCGTGCCGGACGCCTGGCTGGAGCTCACCATCCATGAGGGCCGCAACCGCCAGGTGCGGCGCATGACCGCCGCGGTCGGCTTGCCGACCCTGCGCCTGATCCGCGTCCGCATCGGCGGCATCGCGCTCGACGGTCTGGCGCCCGGCGCCTGGCGCGTCGTCGAGGCGCGGCCGTGAGTGCGTTCAAGGATCATTTCTCGGGTCACGCCGAGATCTATCGACGGGCGCGCCCGACCTATCCGCCGGCGCTGTTCGCCTGGCTCGCCGACGCGGCGCCGGATCGCGAACTCGCCTGGGACGCCGGCTGCGGCAACGGCCAGGCGACGGTGGCGCTGGCGGCGCATTTCGCGCACGTGCTCGGCACCGATCCGAGCGCGAACCAGATCGCCGCGGCCGAGCCGCATCCCAACGTCGAGTATCGCGTCGAGCCGGCCGAACGGTGTTCGCTGGCCGACGCCAGCGCGAGCCTCGTCACCGTGGCACAGGCGCTGCACTGGTTCGAGCTCGAACGCTTCTACGCCGAAGTCCGGCGCGTGCTCAAGCCACACGGCGTGATCGCCGCCTGGACCTATGCGGATTGCACGACCGGCGAGGCGGCGATCGACCGCGCCAAGGATCGCTTATACCTCGATCTGACCGGTCCATTCTGGCCGCCGGAACGCCGGCACGTCGATTCCGGGTATATGACGCTGCCTTTTCCCTTTGTGGAAATTGCTGCACCGTCGTTCGCCATGGTCGCGCACTGGACCGCGGAGCAGTTCCTCGCCTATCTCCGCACCTGGTCGGCGACGCAGCGCTATCGCCAGGCGATCGGCGTCGATCCGGTCGACCTGATCGCGCCGGAGCTCCGCGCCGCGTGGGGCGATCCGGCGCGCGTGCGCGAAGTGCGCTGGCGGTTTCACCTGCGCGTGGGGCGCGCTCGCGGGAATCGGGAATGGAAAAAGCCTCGCTTCTCAGCCCTCGGCCCTCGCGTGTGACGGTGAGCGGTGAGCGGTGAGCGGGAAGAGCCTCAGCCCTCAGCCCTCTACCGATTCGTCAGTTGGATTTCGATCCGACGATTCTTCGCATACGCCGCCTCGCTGTCGGCCGGATCGAGCGGCTGGAACTGACCGAAACCGTTCGCCGACAGACGATGGGCGGGAATGCCCTGCACCACGAGGTACTTGACGATCGCCACCGCGCGCGCGGTGGACAGCTCCCAGTTCGACGGAAACTGCTCGGTGTGGATCGGACGCTTGTCGGTGTGGCCGTCGATGCGCACCACCCAGTCGAGATCGGACGGAATCTCCGCGGCGACCTCGTTCAGGGTTTGCGCGAGCTTGGCGAGACTCGCCTGCGCGGTCGGGGTGAGTTCGGCCGAGCCGGTGTCGAACAGGATGTCGGTGGGCACGACGAAGCGGTCGCCGATCACGCGCACGTCGGCGCGGTTGCCGAGCACGCGGCGCAGTTTGCCGAAGAACTCCGAGCGGTACTTCTCCAATTCGTTGACCTTGTTCGCGAGCGCGAGGTTGAGCTCGGCGCCGAGTTCGGCGATCTTCTTGTCCCGGTCCTTGACGTTCGCGTTGGCGACCTCGAGCGCGGCCGAGAGCTTGGCGAGCTGATCGCGCACGGCGGCGAGCTGGCGGTTGAGGAGTTCGATCTGCGCGGCCGACTTGGCGTTGAGATCGGTGGCGGCGACGAGGTTCTTCTTCGATTGGTCGAGCTCGCCGGACAGCGCCGCGACTTGCTGCTCGAGTTGCCGTTTGAGCTCGGCGAGCGCGGCGAGATCGGCGTTGAGCCGGGCGGCCTCGGCGCGCGCGGCGTCGCGCTCGGCGGCGGTCGTGCCGAGCGAGGCGGACAGCTCCTTCGTCTTCGTTTCGAGTTCGCGGTTGGCGCCTTCGGCGAGCGCGAGCGTCTGCGCCAGTCGCGCGATCTCGGCGTTGAGTTCGGCCAGCGCCTGATTCTTGCCGGCCAGCGTCTGCGACAGCACGAATTGGCCGATGGCGAACAGCAGCAACACGAACACCATCACCAGGATCAACGACGACAAAGCGTCGACGAATCCCGGCCAGATGTCGAGCGCGCGCCGGCGGCGGACGAGCGCGTTCACGGTGCGATTCCGCCACGTTTGCCGTCCACCGCGGCGGCGATGGTGCGCGACAGCAGGCGCAGTTCGCCACGCAGCTCGTCCGCCAGCCGCGTGCCGGCGTGCGGCGCGGCGGCGAGAGTCTTCAGCACGTTCTTGAGTTCCTCCTGGGTCTCGGCCAGGCCGCGGATCTCGCGCGATTCGCGGCCGAGCAGATCGGCCAGCCGGGTGAGCTGCGCGTTGAGTTCGCCGAGCTGCTCGCTCGAAGCGCGGCGCTCGCGCTCGGCCTCGCCGAGCGCGCGCTGCATGCGCTCGAGGCCGTCGGCGGTCTGCTCGAGCAGCGCCTGCACGTAGGCCGGCACCGCCGCCTCGCCTTCGAGCGGCGCGCCGCCCGTGCCGAGCCGGGTCATGCCCGACAACCATTCCTCGAGCTCGTGATAGAAGCGGTTCTGGGCGTGGCCGGCCTGCAAGTCGAGAAAGCCGAGCACGAGCGAGGAGGCGAGACCGAACAGCGAGGTGGAGAAGCTGGTCGACATGCCGGACAGCGGCAGTTTCAGATCCTCCTTCAGCGTGTTGAACATCGCCGCCGGATCCGTGCCGACGCCGAGCGAACCGATGATCTCGGCGACCGCGCGCAGCGTGACCAGCAGACCCCAGAACGTGCCGAGCAGGCCGAGGAAGATCGACAGACCGACCAGGTAGCGCGACAGATCGCGCGATTCCTCCAGGCGCAGGTACACGCCGTCGAGGATCGAACGCAGCGCCGGCGCGGACAGCGACACCTTCGAGCGCTCGCGGCCGGCGAACATGCGCGCCATCGGCGCGAGCAGCTTCGGCGTCACCGCCAGCGGCCGCTCCGGCGGTGCGCGCCGGAACGCCTCGATCCACGCGACTTCGCGCGACAGCAGCAGGACCTGACGCAGGTTGACGGCGATGCCGAACGTGAGCACGAGGAGAATCACGCCGTTGAAAAACGGATTCACCGCGAAGTTCTGGAGCAGTCGGGTCGATACCAGCGACGCCAATCCGGCGACGGCGGCGAGAAAGCCAAGCATCCAGACCAGGGTTTGCGAAGGTTTGCTCATGCGGTGCATCCGGTGAACGCGACGGAGCTTGGACTGGCCGCGTGCGCGATGGTTCCGTGGCGATTCACCGACCGCGCGGCTTCGCGACCTGGTGAGCGCTGAAATTCAGTCTGCCGCCTCTCCCGATGGCGGGTGAGGGTGGCACAGCGGTGATCTCGTTCTTTTCTTTAGTCGCGTCCTGCGGGTTTCCGCTCGCGTCCGGCGAGCGGGTCACTTCTCTTTGCTCGTGCAAAGAGAAGTAACCAAGAGAAAGCACGTTCAAGCAGAGCATCCCTCGGAGGAC
>JAJPHA010000065.1 GCA_021325475.1 Rhodanobacteraceae bacterium
CCCGCCGCGGCTTCCGCGCGTGCGGCGCGGCCGCTATACTTCGCCGCTCGTTCGGCCGCGCGGCGGCCGTTTCCAGTCCTGCGGGTGAGCCGTGACCAATCCCATTACCCCCACCGACCGCGTGTTCCTGCGCCACTTCTCGATGGTGATCGGCTGTCTGGTGCTGGTCATGATCGGCCTGATCCTGTTCGCCATGCACCTGTATGCGCACCATCCGCCGCCGCAGAATCCGGCCGAGCGGCAGGAAGTGGAAGCGCGCATCGCACCGGTCGGCGCGGTCTATGCCGGCGACACCGGCCGTGCCGCGCTGCTGGCGGCGCAGGAAGCGGCGAAGAAGGCCGCCGAGGCGCAGGTCGCCTACGGCGGCACGCTCGACGGCAAGACCATCTTCGGCAATCTGTGCCAGACCTGCCACACCAACGCCGCCACCGGCGCGCCGCTGATCACCGACAAGGCGGCGTGGGCGCCGCGCGTGGCGCAGGGGCTCGACACCCTGCTCAAGCACGCGATCGAGGGCTATCAGGGCAGCAAGGGCCTGATGCCGGCGAAGGGCGGCAATCCCTCGCTCACCGACGCCCAGGTGAAGGCGACGGTCGAATGGATGCTGGCGCAGGTCAAGTGATCGGCTGAGCCGCGCGGCCGAGCGCCAGCCGCGCCGCGACGAACCCATGTCCGCCGCGCCGCCCTCGCCGCCCGCCGCGTTTCCGCCGCAGACCGAGAACTTCCTGCTGCCGGGCCCGGCCGGCGTGATCGAAACCTTGAGCGACGTGCCGGCGCCGGCGCACGCGCGCGCCGGCGCGGCGATCGTCTGCCACCCGCATCCGCTGCACGGCGGCAGCATGCACAACAAGGTGGTGACCATGATCGCGCGCAGCCTGCGCGAGCTCGGTCTGGCGACGGTGGTGTTCAACTTCCGCGGCGTCGGCGCCTCGAGCGGCGGCTACGACGACGGCCGCGGCGAAACCGAGGATCTGCTCGCCGTCGCCGCCTGGCTGCGCGGCGTGCGTCCGGACGATGCGCTGTGGCTCGCCGGATTCTCCTTCGGCAGCTATGTCGCCGCGCGCGCCGCGCCGCAATTGCCGGTGCGGCAGATGATCTCGGTGGCGCCGCCGGTATCGCGCTGGGACTTCGCCGCGCTGGCCTCGCCGCTGTGTCCCTGGCTGGTGATCCAGGGCGAGGCCGACGAGGTCGTCGATCCGCAGGCGGTCTACGCCTGGGTCGCGGCGCAGCCGGAGCCGCCGACCCTGGTGCGCATGCCGGACACCGGCCATTTCTTCCATCGCCGGCTGATGGATCTGCGCGGCGCGATCAAGAACGGCGTGCGCGCGAATCTGCCGCCGCCGCGGTCCGCCGCGCATGGCGAATGACGCCGCCGCGGCGCCGACGCCGAGCGCGCGCTACGCGCAGGGCGTGCGCCTCGGCCGCTGGCAGGACGACCCGGCGCAACGCGCGGCGCTGGCCGCGCTCGACCGCGTGCACGCCGAATTCGCCGCCGCGCCGGCCTGGTGGAAGAGTATACAAATGCGCATCGCCCCGCGGCCGGTGCGCGGCGTGTATCTGTGGGGCGCGGTCGGCCGCGGCAAGACCTTCCTCACCGATCTTCTGCTCGAATCGCTGCCGGCCACGCCGACGCTGCGCCTGCACTTCCATCGCTTCCTCGGCCGGGTGCACGCGGAGCTCGCGGAGCTTCGCGGCCGCGCCGACCCGCTGCGCGACGTCGCCCGGCATTTCGCCCGCCAGGCGCGGCTGTTCTGTCTCGACGAATTCTTCGTCAGCGACATCGGCGATGCGATGATCCTGGGCGGGCTGCTCGAGCACCTGTTCGCGCGCGGCGTCACCCTGGTGACGACCTCGAACCTGGCGCCGGCGCGGCTCTATCACGATGGCCTGCAGCGTGCGAAATTCCTGCCGGCGATCGCGCTCATCGAGCGCCATTGCGAGGTGGTGGAACTCGCCGCCGCCGAGGACTACCGGTTGCGCGCGCTGACCGCGAGCGGAGTGTATTTCACGCCGCTCGGCGAGGCCGCCGAGCGCGCGCTGGCGGCCTGCTTCGAACGCCTGGCGCCGGGGCTGCGCCGCACCGAGCCCGCGATCCGCGTCAACGGCCGCGACATCGCGCTCAAGCGCCGCGCCGACGCGGTGGCCTGGTTCGACTTCGCCGCGCTGTGCGAGGGGCCGCGCGCGGCGGCGGACTATCTCGAACTGGCGCAGACGTTCAACACCGTGCTGATCTCCGGCGTGCCGCGGTTCACGGCGCAGCACGACGACGCGGCGCGGCGCTTCGTCCATCTGGTCGATGCGTTCTACGACCACGGCGTGCATCTGCTGCTGTCCGCGGCCGCGCCGCCGCACGCGCTGTACGCCGGCGAGCGGCTGCGCGGCGAGTTCGCGCGCACCGCGAGCCGGCTGGTCGAAATGCAGGGCGCGGCGTATCTCACCGCCGCGCATCGGCCGTGACCGCGCCGGCGCGCAATGACCTTCGACCCATTGCGGCGCGCGCGTCCAGTCATTATCCTATACCGATCGGTTCACTAATTCGCCCGACCGGCGCACGCCGCAGGCTCGCGCGGGCTTGATTCCGCCGCCGCGCGTCTGCACCCGCCACGTCTCCGCGAGACGCGCAGATGGGCGACGGCACCCGGTCCACCACTTCGGATATCGAGTCATGCCCTTGTCCCGCCTGCGCCTCCCGCTCCTCGTCCTCGCCGCCGCCGCGCTGGTCGCGGCCTGCGGCAAGGGCGCGCCGTCGTCGCCGCCGCAGATGCCGCCGCCGGAAGTCGGCGTGGTGACGGTGCACGCGCAGGACCTGCCGCTCACCCGCGAGCTGGTCGGCCGGCTCGCCGCCACCCGCGTCGCCGACGTGCGTGCGCGCGTGGCCGGCATCCTGCAGAAGCGCCTCTACACCGAAGGCACCGACGTCAAGGAAGGCCAGGCGCTGTTCCAGATCGACCCGGCGCCGCTCAAGGCGGCGCTCGATGCGCAGCTCGCCAATCTGGCCTCGGCGCAGGCGGTCTATCAGAACGCCCACGTCGCCGCCGAGCGCGCGCGCGCGGTGGCGAGCAAGGGCCTGATGTCGAAGACCGACTGGGACAACGCCGAGGCGGCCGAGCGCACCGCCGCCGCGGCGGTGAAGCAGGCCGAGGCCAACGTCGAGACGGCGCGCATCAATCTCGGCTACGCCAGCGTGACCGCGCCGATCGGCGGCCGCGCCGGCGTGCAGCGCGTGACCGAAGGCGCACTGGTCGGCCAGGGCGAGGCGACGCTGCTGACCACGGTCGAGCAGCTCGATCCGATCTACGTGTATTTCAGCGAGGCGGTGAACGAAGTGGACGCGCTGCGCCGCGCCGCGGCGAGCGGCAACGCCGAACTCGAAGGCCAGGGCAAGGCGCGCATCGAATTGCTGCGCCCCGACGGCAGCACCTACGGCGCGGTCGGCACGCTGGATTTCTCCGACACCGCGGTGGATCCCGCCACCGGCGCGGTCGAGCTGCGCGGCATCGTGCCGAACGCCGATCACGCGCTGCTGCCCGGCATGTACGTCAAGGTGCGCGCCACCTTCGGCGAGCTCAAGCACGTCTTCCTCGTCGACACCGCCGCGGTGCAGCGCGATCCGGCCGGCGCCTACGTGTTCGCGGTCGGCGCCGACGGCAAGGCGGTGCAGAAGCGCATCCGCGCCGAGACCCTGCGCGCGGACGGCTGGCTGGTCAGCGAGGGCCTGAACGACGGCGACCGGATCGTCGTCTCCGGCGTGCAGAAAGTGCGTCCCGGTGCGCCGGTCAAGGCGATCGCGGCGCAGCCGCCGAGCGCGGGCGGCGGCGAGCCTGCGACCGCCGCCGGAACCCGCCCGTGACCTCATCCGCTCGCGGCGGTCAGGGACGGCCGCAAAGGTAATTTCCCATGCCCAATTTCTTCATCGACCGTCCGGTGTTCGCCTGGGTGATCGCGATCCTGATCACCCTCGGCGGCGTGCTCGCGCTGACCACACTCGGCATCGAGTCGTATCCGCCGATCGCGCCGCCGCAGGTGGTGGTCAATGCCAGCTACCCCGGCGCCGATGCCGAGACGGTGGAGAAAACCGTCACCCAGGTGATCGAACAGCAGCTCACCGGCATCGACAATCTGCTCTACTTCAGCTCGACCTCGAGCGCCAACGGCGGCGCGCAGATCACGCTGACCTTCCAGCCCGGCACCAATCCGGACATCGCCCAGGTGCAGACCCAGAACAAGGTGTCGCTGGCCACGCCGCGCCTGCCGAGCGAAGTGGTGCAGCAGGGCGTGACCGTGGCCAAGTCGAATCCCGACTTCCTGATGTTCTTCGCGCTCAAGTCCGAGGACGGCCGCTACGATTCCTACGCGCTCAACAACCTGTTGTCCTCGCGCGTGGCCGATGCGATCGCGCGCCTGCCGGGCGTGGGCAACACGTTCCAGCTCGGCGCCGAATACGCGATGCGCATCTGGCTCGATCCGGACAAGCTGCACGGCTACGGGCTGTCCGCGGCGCAGGCGCTGGCCGCGGTGCAGGCGCAGAACACCCAGGTCGCCGCCGGCGCGATCGGCGCCGAGCCGACCGTGCCCGGCGCCGGGGTCACCGCGATCGTGCGCGCGGAGGGCCGCTTCAGCACGCGCGAACAGTTCGAGAACATCCTCCTGCGCACCAACCGCGACGGCACCACGGTGCGGCTGAAGGACGTCGCGCGGGTGGAGCTCGGCCCCTACAACTACGGCCAGCGCGCGGTATACAACGGCACGCCGGTCGCCGGCCTCGGCGTGCAACTGGTCAGCGGCGCCAACGCGCTCAAGGTGGCCGATGCGGTGAAGGCCACGCTCGCCGAATTGCAGAGCTCGTTCCCGCCCGGCGTGACCTGGTTCGTGCCCTACGACACCACCAAGTTCATCCGCATCTCGATCGAGGAGGTGGTCAAGACCCTCGCCATCGCCGTGGTGCTGGTGTTCCTGGTGATGCTGCTGTTCCTGCAGAACCTGCGCGCCACGCTGATCGCGACCTTGGTGATTCCGGTGGCGCTGCTGGGCGGCTTCCTCGGCATGTGGGCGGTCGGCTTCACCGTCAACCAGTTGAGCCTGTTCGGCCTGGTGCTGGCGATCGGCATCGTCGTCGACGACGCGATCGTGGTGATCGAGAATGTCGAGCGCATCATGCGCGAGGAGAACCTGCCGCCGAAGGAAGCCACGCGCAAGGCGATGCGCCAGATCACTGGCGCGGTGGTGGCGATCGCGGTGGTGCTGATGGCGGTGTTCATCCCGAGCGCGCTGCAATCGGGCAGCGTCGGCGCGATCTACCGCCAGTTCGCGCTGACCATCGCGCTGTCGACCGGCTTCTCCGCGTTCCTCGCCCTGGTGTTCACGCCGGCGCTGTGCGCGAGCCTGATCCGGCCGGGCCACGACGGCCACAAGAACGCGCTGTTCCGCGGCTTCAACCGCCTGTTCGACTGGACCCGCCAGACCTACACCGGCCACATCCGCGGCGCGATCCGCCACATGCCGTCGTGGATGGCGGCGTTCGGCGCGGTGGTGGTGCTGTGCGCGGCGATGTTCCTGTGGCTGCCGCGCGGCTTCGTGCCGGAAGAAGACCAGGGCTACGCCTTCGTCATCGTCTCGCTGCCGCCCGGTTCGACCATCGCCCGCACCAACCGGGTGATGGATCAGGTGAGCGACATCATCCGCGGCAATCCGGAAGTCGAGCGCGTGTTCGCCATTTCCGGCTTCAGCTTCGTCGGCAGCGGCGAGAACGTCGGCATCGCCTTCATCGGCTTCAAGCCATGGGACGAACGCAAGGCGTCGGTGGCCGAGCTGATTCCGCGCCTGCAGGGGCAGTTGTTCCAGATCAAGGACGCCATGGCGTTCGTCGCCAATCTGCCGACCATCCGCGGCCTCGGCCGCTTCGGCGGGTTCGACCTGTTCCTCGAGGATCGCGGCGGACAGGGCCACGAGGCGCTGATGGCGGCGCGCGACCAGTTGCTCGCGGCGGCGGCCAAACACGCCGATGCAGTGACCGGGGTGCGGCCGAACGCGCTCGAGGATGCGCCGCAACTCGACATGAAGATCGACCGCGTGCAGGCGCAGTCGATGGGCCTGTCGCTCGCCGACGTCTATACCGCCATCCGGCTGATGCTGGCGCCGGTGTATGTCAACGACTTCGTCTACAACGGCCGCGTGCTGCGCGTGAGCATGCAGGCCGACGCGCCGTTCCGCGCCACGCCCGAGGCGCTCGCGCATTTCTACGTGCCGGCGCCGAACGCGGCGACGGCGGGCGCCGCGACCATGCCGGCGATGATCCCGCTCGCCAACGTCGTGCAGACGAGCTGGCGAATGGGCGCGCCGAGCATCGCCCGCTACAACGGTTTCGAGGCGGTCGACATCGTCGGCGGCCAGGCGCCCGGCAAGAGCACCGGCGAGGCCATGGCGCTGATGGAGCAGCTCGCGGCGACCGAGCTGCCGCCCGGCTTCGGCATCGAATGGACCGGCCAGTCGCTGCAGGAAATCATCTCCGGCAGCCAGGCGCCGCTGATGATCGGCCTGTCGGTGCTGGTCGTGTTCCTGTGCCTGGCCGCGCTGTACGAGAGCTGGTCGATCCCGTTCGCGGTGATGCTGGTGGTGCCGCTCGGCCTGACCGGCGCGCTGGCGGCGACGCTGCTGCGCCACAGCTTCGACGCGCAGATCAGCAACGACGTCTATTTCAAGATCGGCCTGCTGACGATCATCGGCCTCGCCGCGAAGAACGCGATCCTGATCGTCGAGTTCGCCGTCTCCGAGCAGCGCGCCGGACGCAAGCTCGGCGCCGCGGTGGTCGACGCCGCGCGGCTGCGCCTGCGGCCGATCCTGATGACCTCGTTCGCCTTCATCTTCGGCGTGCTGCCGCTCGCGGTGTCCACCGGCGCCGGCGCCAACGCGCGCCACGCCATCGGCACCGGCGTGATCGGCGGCATGCTGTTCGCCACCTTCCTCGGCGTGCTGCTGATTCCGGTGTTCTACGTGTTCGTGCGCCGCCTGCTCGGCGATCGCCTGGAGCCGCGCGAGGAAACGCTGGCGGCGACGGCGAGTCCGCGCGCGCACGAGTGAGGTCGCGTCGCGGCGACGGCGCCGCGACGCTCGGCTACAATACCAAGCACAACGAGGGGAGGGCTGATTGAATCGGCATGTTGCCGGGGTCGGCCGCGGCGCCGCACCTCCACAACCCCCATCAAACCCTCGCTGCGCAAGGGTTTGATCGCCCCCTTGACTCAAGGGGGCTCGAAGAGCCAAAGCGGAATACTCGAATTGTTCAGAAGTTCCTAAGGGCCGGGCGCCGCACCCGGCCGCGCCATCCCGGGAGGAAAATCCATGGCCGAACCCACGCTCACGCCGCCGCCGGGCGGCGCTCCGATCCGCATCGCCAACGGCCGGCTGACGGTGCCGGACAACCCGATCATCCCGTTCATCGAGGGCGACGGCACCGGGCCGGACATCTGGCGCGCCGCGGTGCGGGTGTTCGACGCGGCGGTGGAAAAAGTATACAAAGGCCGGCGCAAGATTCATTGGCTGGAAGTGTTCGCCGGCGAGAAGTCGAACAACCGGTTCGGCACCTGGCTGCCGGATGCCACCGTGCAGGCCTGCCGCGACTACCTGGTCTCGATCAAGGGGCCGCTGACCACGCCGGTCGGCGGCGGCATCCGCTCGCTCAACGTCGCGCTGCGCCAGATGCTCGACCTGTACGTGTGCCTGCGGCCGGTGCGCTGGTTCCGCGGCGTGCCCTCGCCGGTGCGCCATCCGGAAAAAGTGGACATGGTGATCTTCCGCGAGAACACCGAGGACATCTACGCCGGCATCGAGTACGCCGCCGGCAGCGACGGCGCGCGCAAACTCCTCGAGTTCCTCGCCACGACCGATCCGAAGTCGTTCGACAAGATCCGCTTCGGCACCAAGGCCAAGGCCGAAGCCTGGCAGCGCCAGCTCGAGGCGATCGGCGCGCCGCATCGTGATGTGGACGTCGCCGTCGGCATCGGCATCAAGCCGGTGAGCCAGCTCGGCACCGAGCGCCTGGTGCACAGCGCCGTGTCCTACGCGATCGAGAACCGGCGCAAGTCGGTGACCCTGGTGCACAAGGGCAACATCATGAAGTTCACCGAGGGCGCGTTCCGCAACTGGGGCTACGAGGTCGCGGAGCAGTTCTTCCCCGGCAAGGTCTACACCTGGGAGCAGTGGGAGCGGACCAAGGCGGCCCAGGGCGAGGCCGCCGCGAACGCCAAACAGAAGGCGGCGCTGGCCGAGGGCAAGGTGCTGATCAAGGATTCGATCGCCGACATCACCCTGCAGCAGGTGCTCACCCGCCCGGACGAATTCGACGTCATCGCCACGCTCAATCTCAACGGCGACTATCTCTCCGACGCGCTCGCCGCGCAGGTCGGCGGCATCGGCATCGCGCCGGGCGGCAACATCAACTATCTCACCGGGCACGCCGTGTTCGAGGCTACCCACGGCACGGCGCCGAAGTACGCCAACCAGGACAAGGTCAATCCCGGCTCGGTGATCCTGTCCGGCGAGATGATGCTGCGCTACCTCGGCTGGACCGAGGCGGCCGACGCGATCATCGCGGCGATGGACCAGGCGATCGCGGCGAAGAAGGTGACCTACGATTTCGCCCGCCTGATGGAGGGCGCGACCGAGATCAAGTGCTCGCAGTTCGCCGACGAGTTGATCCGACACCTCTAGGCTCTGGCGAAGTCTCCTTGGTCGCCGTCTTCGGCCGCGGCGCCGCACTACCACCACCCCCATCAAACCCTTGCGTCGCAAGGGTTTGATCGCCCCCTTGACTCAAGGGGGCTCAACGGGCGGCCTGATAAGCGTCGAACCTCAATAGGCGGTTCCCTGCTCCCGCCACAAGCGCAGAGCTTCCGCTTGGCTGTTGTTTGCGCGATTTGTCTCCAGAAGCAAAGCTTCCGCTCGGCCTGCGGCCGAGCGGGTCACTTCTTTGCTGGCCAGAGCAAAGCTTCCGCTGTCCTTCGGACAGCGGGTCACTTCTTTGCTGGTGCAAAGAAGTAACCAAGAAACACCTCGAA
>JAJPHA010000117.1 GCA_021325475.1 Rhodanobacteraceae bacterium
ACGGCCCGTTCGCCCGCGAGGTGCCGGGCTTCGTGCCGCGCGACTGCCAGCAGGCGATGGCCGAAGCGGTGGAGGAGGCGATCGCCGAGGGGCAGACGCTGATCGCCTGCGCCATTGCTCAAGTCGGGCGGTCGCCACCGCTCGCCGAGCGCTCCGCGCCGAATCTCGCCGGACTCAATCCAGCGCGTAGCCGAACTGCTGGCGGAACTGGTCGGCGAACTCGCCCCAGGTGAAGCGCTGGTTCTGCGTGCCGGGGTGCTCGATCTTGAGCGCGCCCATCAGCGAGGCCATGCGTCCGCAGGTGGGCAGGTCCATGCCGCGCATCAGGCCGAAGATCAGGCCGGCGCGGTAGGCGTCGCCGCAGCCGGTGGGGTCGGACACGCGCCGCTCGTGCGCCGGCGGAATGTCGAAGGTTTGCTTGCGGGTGTGGATCAGCGAACCCTTCGGCCCGCGCGTGACGATGTAGGCCTGCACGCGCTCGGCGATCTGCCGCTCGCTCCAGCCGGTGCGCTGCTGCAGCAGGTTCGACTCGTAGTCGTTGACCGTGACGTACTGCGCCTGCTCGATGAAGGCGCGGAATTCCTCGCCGCTGAACAGCGGCATCGCCTGCCCGGGATCGAAGATGAACGGCACGCCGCGCTCGGCGAATTCCAGCGCATGCTGCAGCATCGCCTCGCGACCGTCCGGGCCGACCAGGCCGAACCCGACATCCGGCACGTCGCGCACGTGGTTCTCGTGGCTGCGCATCATCGCGCCGGGGTGGAACGCGGTGATCTGGTTGTCGTCGAGATCGGTGGTGATGAATGCCTGCGCGGTGTACAGGTCCTCGATCACGCGCACCTGCGACAGATCGATGCCGCAGCGCTCGAAATGCTCGCGGTAGGGGCCGAAGTCGCGCCCGACCGTGCCCATCGGCAGCGGCTGGCCGCCGAGCAGCTTCAGGTTGTAGCTGATGTTGCCGGCGCAGCCGCCGAACTCCTTGCGCATGCGCGGCACCAGGAAGGCGACGTTCAGGATGTGCACCTTGTCCGGCAGGATGTGGTTCTTGAAGCGGTCCGGAAACACCATGATGGTGTCGTAGGCGAGCGATCCGCAGATCAGGGCGTTCATTCGAGGGCTGGGGCTGAGGGCTGAGGGCTGAAGAGCACGTCGCCGCCGTTTGGCGGCGCGCATTGTCGCAGAATCGCCGATGCGTGTGGGGTGGATGGTCCTCGGCCATGCCGCCGCTCGGCCTTGGCGCGTGAGCGGTGAGCGGTGAGCGGTCAGCGGGAAGTAGGAAGTGGGAAGTGGGCAGAGCTACAGCCCTCGGCCCTCAGCCCTCGACCCCAGCTTCTCCCGCAGCAGCGCGTTCAACCGCTGCGGATGGGCCTGGCCACGCAGACGCTTCATCGTCTGGCCGACGAAGAACTGCAACAGCTTGTCGTTGCCGCGGCGGTAGTCCTGCACCTGGCTGGGGAATTCGGCGAGCACCGCGTCGATCGCCGCGGCGAGCGCGCCGTCGTCGGAGATCTGCGCCAGCCCGCGCGCGGCGATGATCGTCTCCGCGTCGCCCTCGCCGGCCCACATCGCGGCGAACACCTCCTTGGCGATGCGGCCCGAGATCGTGCCGTCGGCCAGGCGCGCGAGCAGGCCGGCGAGCGCCGGCGCGGTCACGCGCGTCGCCTCGATCGGCAGCTCCGCGGCGTTGAGCGCGGCGGCGAGTTCGCCGAGCACCCAGTTCGCGCAGAGTTTCGCCCACTCGCGCCCGCCCGCGGGGTTGGCGTCTGCGCCGGGCTTGGCCGGCCCCGGCCGCGCGGCGCAGAGCGCTTCGTAGTAATCGGCGGTCGCCTTGTCCGCGCACAACTGCGCCGCGTCCGCCTCCGGCAGGCCGAGCGTTTCGACGTAGCGTCGGCGGCGCGCGTGCGGCAGCTCCGACAGCGTGGCGCGGATCGCCTCGATCTCGGCCGCGGTCACCACGATCGGCGGCAGATCCGGATCGGGGAAATAGCGGTAGTCCTCGGCCTCCTCCTTGCCGCGCAGCGGTCGCGTGCGGTGGTGCGCGGCGTCGTACAGGCGCGTTTCCTGCACCACGCGCTCGCCGTTCTCGAGGACGCGGATCTGGCGTTCGATCTCGTATTCGATCGCCTTCTCGACGAAGCGGAACGAGTTGACGTTCTTGATCTCGGTGCGCGTGCCGAGCACGCTGCTGCCGGCCGGCCGCACCGAGACGTTGGCGTCGCAGCGGAACGAACCCTCCTGCAGGTTGCCGTCGCAGATGCCGAGCCAGCGCACCAGGGTGTGCACGGCGCGCAGGTAGGCCACCGCCTCCTGCGCGGAATGCAGCACCGGCGCGGAGACGATTTCGAGCAGCGGCACGCCGGCGCGGTTGAAGTCGATGCCGCTGGCGGCGTGGAATGCGTCGTGCAGCGACTTGCCGGCGTCCTCCTCGAGATGGGCGCGCTGGATCGCGACCTCGATCACGCGGCCGTCGTCGAGCCGCACCGGCAGGCGGCCGTCGCTCACGATCGGCCGCTCGTACTGGCTGATCTGGTAGCCCTTCGGCAGATCGGGATAAAAGTAGTTTTTGCGCGCAAATATACTTTGTTCGGCGATGCGCGCGCCGATCGCCAGACCGAACCGGATCGCCTTGTCCCGCGCCGCGCGATTCGGCACCGGCAACGTGCCGGGCAGCGCCACGTCGAGTGCCGCCGCCTGGCGGTTCGGCGCCGCGCCATAGGCCGTGGCCGCGCCGGAAAACAGCTTGCTCGCGGTGTTGAGCTGGGCGTGGATCTCGAGGCCGATGACCGCTTGCCATGTGCCGAGCGCCGCGGGCTGCGGGTTGAGGGCGGAAGAGCTCATTTCGCCCCCGTCGGTTGCCGCAGGTGCCAGTCGGTGGCGAGTTGCAGCTGGTACCCGGCCGCGAGCAGGCGCGCCTCGGCGAACGCCGGCGCGATCAGTTGCAGGCCGACCGGCAGACCCTCGCTGAAGCCCGCCGGCAGCGACAGCGCCGGCAGTCCGGCGAGATTGACGGCAACGGTGTTGACGTCGGCGGCGTACATCGCTAGCGGATCGGCGGCCTTCTCGCCGAGGCGGAACGCGACCGTCGGCGTGGTCGGGCCGGCGATCAGATCGACCGTCGCGAACGCGGCGGCGAAATCGTCGGCGATCAAGCGCCGCACGCGCTGCGCGCGCAGATAGTAGGCGTCGTAGTAGCCGGCGGACAGCGCGTAGGTGCCGACCAGGATGCGCCGCCGCACCTCGCGGCCGAAACCCTCGGCGCGGCTGCGCGTGTACAGGTCCTCCAGCGACTGCGGATCGTCGCAACGGTGGCCGTAGCGCACGCCGTCGTAGCGCGCGAGATTGCTCGACGCCTCGGCCGGCGCGATCACGTAGTAGGCCGGAATCGCCAGGTGCGCGTGTGGCAGCGACACCTCGACCAGGCGGGCGCCCTGCCGCTCGCACTCGGCGAGTGCCGCGCGCACGGCGGCGGCCACGCCGTCGGCGACGCCGGCGCCGAAATACTCGCGCGCCACGCCGATGCGTATACCTTTCAGCGTTGTGGACAATGCGGCAACGTAGTCTTCGGCCGGATGCGCCACGCTGGTGGCGTCGCGCGGGTCGTGCCCGGCGATCGCGGCGAGCACGTGCGCGCAATCCTCGGCGCTGCGCGCCAGCACGCCGCCGCAGTCGAGGCTGGAGGCGAACGCGATCATGCCGAAGCGCGAGACGCGGCCGTAGCTCGGCTTGAGCCCGGTGATGCCGCAGAACGCGGCCGGTTGGCGGATCGAGCCGCCGGTGTCGGTGCCGGTGGCGAACGGCACGATGCCGGCCGCGACCGCGGCGGCGGAACCGCCGGAGGAGCCACCGGGCACGCGCGTCGCATCCCACGGGTTGCGCACCGGGCCGAAGTGGCTGTTCTCGTTCGACGAGCCCATCGCGAACTCGTCCAGATTCGCCTTGCCGATCGCCACCGCGCCGGCCGCGGCGAGACGCTCGACCACGGTCGCGTCGTACGGCGGCACGAAACGCTCGAGCATGCGCGAGGCGCAGGTGGTGCGGATGCCGCGGGTGCAGAAGATGTCCTTGTGCGCGAACGGAATGCCGGCGAGCGGCGCGGCGTCGCCGCGGGCGAGCGCGGCATCGGCGCGATCCGCCGCGGCGAGCGCGGCGTCCTCGCTCAGGGTGATGAAGGCGTTGAGATCGCTCCGCGCCCGCGCCGCGGCGAGCGCGCGTTCGGCCAGCGCGCGTGCGGAAACGCGCCGCGCGCGAAGTGCCTGCGCCAGTTGCGCGATGCCGCCGCCGCTCACGGGGGATTACTCGATCACCTTCGGCACGACGTACAGATCGGCGCGCGCCTCCGGCGCGAGCGCGAGCCATTCGTCGGCGTGATCGGTTTCGCTGACCACGTCGTCGCGCCAGCGCAGCGCCTGCGCGTGCGGGTGCGCCATCGGCTCGACCGCATGCGCGTCGCTCGCCGCGGCCAGCGCATCGGCAAGCGCCAGCACCCGGCCGAGCTCGTCGGCGAGCGCCGGCAGCTCGGCCTCGGCGACGGCGATGCGGGCCAGGCGCGCGATGCGCCGGACGGTGGCGTGGTCGATGGACATGAACGCGGGCGAGGTGGAACGCGAACCGGCGGAAAGCCTGCGCCGGCAAGCATCCCCGATTCGCGCAGCCCGCGCAAGTCGTCCGGCCCGCGCGGGCGCGCGATTCGCGGCGCCGGTTGCCCTCGGCTTAACGCCGATTTACCTTGCCTCGCCGCGTCCCGATTCACTACACTGACGCGCTTTTCCGCCATCTCGCGAGCGCTTCATGTTCGGCATAGGCAGACTGTTCTCCAACGACCTGTCGATCGACCTCGGCACGGCCAACACGCTGATCTACGTGCGTGGCCAGGGCATCGTGCTGAACGAGCCTTCGGTCGTGGCGATCCGCCAGGATCGCGGCCCCGGCGGTCCGCGCTCGGTGGCGGCGGTGGGCGCCGACGCCAAGCGCATGCTCGGCCGCACGCCGGGCAACATCGTCACCATCCGTCCGCTCAAGGACGGCGTGATCGCCGACTTCTCGATGACCGAGGAGATGCTCAAGCAGTTCATCAAGAAGGTGCACCACTCGCGCTGGTTCCGGCCGAGTCCGCGCGTGCTGGTGTGCGTGCCGTGCGGCTCCACCCAGGTCGAGCGGCGCGCGATCAAGGAATCGGCGGAGTCCGCCGGCGCGCGCGACGTGTTCCTGATCGAGGAACCGATGGCCGCCGCGATCGGCGCCGGCATCCCGGTGCACGAGGCGCGCGGCTCGATGGTGCTCGACATCGGCGGTGGCACCTCGGAAGTGGCGGTGATCTCGCTCAACGGCATCGTCTATTCGGCCTCGGTGCGCATCGGCGGCGATCGCTTCGACGAGGCGATCATCAACTACGTGCGCCGCAATCACGGCACCCTGATCGGCGAATCCACCGCCGAACGCATCAAGATGGAGATCGGCTGCGCCTTCCCGCAGACCGAGGTCCGGGAGATCGAGATCTCCGGCCGCAACCTGGCCGAGGGCGTGCCGCGCAACATCACGATCAACTCCAACGAGATCCTCGAGGCGCTGCACGAACCGCTCGCCGGCATCGTCAGCTCGGTCAAGAGCGCGCTCGAACAGACGCCGCCGGAACTGTGCTCCGACGTCGCCGAACGCGGCATCGTCCTGACCGGCGGCGGCGCCCTGCTGCGCGACCTCGACCGCCTGATCTCCGAGGAAACCGGCCTGCACGTGCACGTCGCCGACGATCCGCTGACCTGCGTGGCGCGCGGCGGCGGCCGCGCCCTGGAACTGATCGACCGCCACGGCAGCGATTTCTTTGCGCCGGAGTGAGTCGGGAGCGAGGGCGGAGGGCCGAGGGCGGAGGGCCGAGGGCGGAGGGCGGAGGGCCGAGGGCCGAGGGCCAGGGGCGGTGCAGCGCTTTCCGCTCACCGCTGACCGCTCACGCGTAAAGGCCGCGACTGCCGCCGCCGCTGCCATCGCCGTATACTTTTGCTCCCGCCGTCGCGATCGTCGATCCCGCCCTCAGCCCTCCGCCCTCCGCCCGTGGCCATCGCCAGCAACGATCACGCCCCGCTGTTCGCCACCGGCGCGACGAGCACGCTGCGCCTGATCGGCTATCTCGTGCTGGCGATCGCGCTGATGGTCGCCGACCACCGCAACGGCTATCTCGCCGGGCTGCGCTGGCTCGCGGCGATGGCGGTCGAGCCGATCTACCGCGCGGCGGCCCTGCCGGCGCAGTGGGCGCGCGCGGCGCGCCTGGCGCTCGCCGACCGCGAGCGTCTGACCGCCGAAAACGCCGAACTCGGCCGCCAGCTCCTGCTCGCGCAGGCGCGCCTGAACCGCCTGGCGGCGCTGCGCGAACAGAACGAGCGGCTGAAGGAGCTGCTCGAGGCGCAGCGCAGTCTCGGCCTCGGCGCGCAGGTCGCGCGGATCATCGATGTCGATACCGATCCCTACCGCCATCGCGTCGTCGTCGACGCCGGCGCGCGCCAGAGCGTCGCCATCGGCGAGGCCGTGCTCGACGCCCACGGCGTCATGGGTCAGGTCACCGAAGTGCTGCCGAACACCGCCACGGTGATGCTGATCACCGATCCGGCGCACGCGCTGCCGGTGACGGTGGAACGGACCGGGCTGCGCACGATCGCGCGCGGCACCGGCGCGCTTGACACGCTGGAACTGCCGAACGTGCCGATCAGCGCCGACCTCAAGGTCGGCGACCGCCTGCTCACCTCCGGCCTCGGCGGACATTTCCCGGCCGGCTTTCCGGTCGGCGCGATTCGCGCCATCCGCAGCGACGCGAGCGGCATGTTCGCCGTGGCGCTGGCCACGCCGAGCGCGGCGCTCGATCGCGGCGACGAGGTGCTGATCCTGCACGAGCTCGCCGATCCGGTCGGCCCGCCGCCGCCGGCGCCGGCGCTCGGCCCGCCCACGCCGGCTGCCGACGCGGCACCGCCGCGGAGCGACCGGCCATGAACCGGGCGCGGGCCAACGCCGCGCTGTTCCTCGGCAGCGTCGCCGCCGCCTATTTCCTGCAGCTCATGCCGCTGCCCGCGGCGCTGCTGCCGCTCAAGCCGTACTGGCTGGCGCTGGTGCTGACGTACTGGACGCTGGAGGCGCCGGAACACGTCGGCCTCGGTCGCGCGTTCGTCCTCGGCCTGATCGGCGACGTGTTCGCCGGCGAGCTGCTCGGCGAACAAGCGTTGCGGCTTTGTATACTCTGCTTCATCCTGCTGCGCTTCCGCGCGCGCCTGCGGTTCTTCCCGATGTGGCAGCAGGCGCTGGCCGTACTCGCGCTGCTCGCCAACGACCGCGTCGTGCTGCTGATGGTGCGCGCCGTGGCCGGGCAGGCGCCGCCGCCGGCCTCGTTCTGGCTGGCGCCGCTCGCCGGCACGCTCGCCTGGCCGTGGCTGTTCCTGCTGCTCGATGACCTGCGCGCCCGGGTGCGCGCGCACGAGTCGTGAGGCGCGAACCGCTCAGCGATCCGCGCAACCGGGTGCGCGACGTCGAGCGCGAGACCGCGCGCTTCCGCGCCCGCGCGCTCGCCGGCTTCCTGCTGGTCGCGCTGTGCCTGCTCGCGCTGGCCGCGCGGTTCGCCTGGCTCGAGATCGCGCGCCACGACGAATTCCGCGCACGCTCGGACCAGAACCGCATCTCGGTGCGCAGCATTCCGCCGACCCGCGGCCTGATCTTCGACCGCAACGGCGTGCTGCTGGCCGAGAACACCGCGGCGTTCCGTCTCGAAGTGGTGCCGGAACAGGTCCGGGATCTGCCGGCCACGCTCGCCGCGCTCGGCGAGGTGATCGCGCTGTCCGACGACGACCTCGAGCGCTTCGCCGCGCTGCGCCGGAGCAAGCACCCGTTCGAGAGCCTGCCGCTGCGCTTCAAGCTGTCGGAGGACGAAATCGCGCGGTTCTCCACCGAACGCTGGCGCTTCCCCGGCGTGGAGATCGTGCCGTACCTGACGCGCGCCTATCCGCTCGGCGAGGAGTTCGCCCACCTCGTCGGCTACGTCGGCCGCATCGATGCCGCCGACGCGACCCGGCTCGACGAACGCCGCTACGCCGGCACCACGCACATCGGCAAGAGCGGCATCGAACGCCAGTACGAATCCGAACTGCACGGCGAACCGGGCTACGAGCAGGTGGAGGTCAACGTCGACAAGCGGCCGCTGCGGGTGATCCAGCGCAGCGCGCCGACGCCGGGCCGGAACCTCTATCTCACCGTCGATGCGCGCCTGCAGCACGCCGCGCGCGAGGCGTTCGCCGGCCGCGCCGGCGCCGCGGTGGCGCTCGATCCGCGCAACGGTGAAGTGCTGGCGATGGTGAGCGTGCCGAGCTTCGATCCGAACCTGTTCGTCAACGGCATCGGCCGCGTGGACTACGCCACCTTGTTGAACGCGCCGGAGCGGCCGCTGCTCGACCGCGCCATCGCCGGCGGCTACACCCCCGGCTCGACGGTCAAGCCGTATCTCGCGCTCGGCGGGCTCGAGCTCGGCCTGCGCCGGCCGGAGGACACGGTGCTGTCCACCGGCGAGTTCCACCTGCCGGGCGACAGCAAGCGCGCCTACCGCGACGACAAGCGCGGCGGCCACGGCCGCGTCGATCTGCACGAGGCGATCGCGCAATCGGTGAACACGTATTTCTATTCGCTCGCCTTCGACATGGGCATCGAGCGCTTCAGCGCCTGGATGGGCAAGTTCGGCTTCGGCCGGCCGACCGGCATCGATCTGATCGGCGAGAGCGCCGGCGTGCTGCCGTCGAAGGAATGGAAGCGCGGGCGCATGAACCAGAACTGGTATCCGGGCGAGACCGTGATCGCCGGCATCGGTCAGGGCTACTGGGTGATCACGCCGATCCAGCTCGCCCAGGCGGTGGCGATGCTGGCCGCGCGCGGCGTGCGCCATCCGCCGCACCTGCTGCGCGCGCTGCAGGATGGGATCAACCAGGATCCGCGCCCGGCGCCGACGCCGCCGGCGCAGCCGAGCATCGTGCGCAATCCGGCGGACTGGACCGCGGTCGAGCAGGGCATGATCGCGGTGGTCAACGGCCCGACCGGCACCGCGCGCGGGCTCGGCGAGGGGTTCCCCTACGTGATCGCCGGCAAGACCGGCACCGCCGAGCGCTATTCGCGCACCGACGAGACCTGGCAGAACATCATGAGCGTGGCGGTGGAGCGTCATCAGGTGTTGTTCGAGGCGTTCGCCCCGGCCGACGACGCGCGCATCGCCGTGATCGTGGCACTCGAGGCCGGCCACACCGGCGCGCACGACGCCGCGCCGATCGCGCGCCGAATCCTCGACGCCTGGCTCAAGTACGACGACGACGGAGGCCGCGCGCCATGATCGCCGGCTTCGCCCTGCGCGTCCGCGCCTTCCTGCTGCGCGCGCTGCGCCAGCCGTATTTCGATGCGCCGCTCGCCGGCGCGCTCGCGCTGCTCGCCGGCATCGGCCTCGCCACCCTGTACAGCGCGAGCGACCTCGACCGCCACCTGGTCGTCAACCAGGCGCTGCGCTTCGCGCTCGGCGGCCTGCTGATGCTGCTGATCGCGCGGGTGCCACCGGCGACGTGGCGCAACTGGACGCCGTGGCTGTACGCGGCGAGCCTGCTGCTGCTCGTCGCCGTGGCCCTGCACGGCCAGGGGCGCGGCGCCAACCGCTGGCTCAATCTCGGCGGGCTGCGCTTCCAGCCCTCCGAGCTCGTCAAGCTCACCCTGCCGATGATGATCGCCTGGTACCTGCACGCGCGCGAGCTGCCACCGCGCTGGGGAACGCTGCTCGCGGTGGCGCTGCTGATCGCCGCGCCGGCGCTGCTGATCGCCAAGCAGCCCGATCTCGGCACCGCGCTGCTGGTCGCGGCGAGCGGCGTGTTCGCCGTGTTCCTCGCCGGACTCGCCTGGTGGCGCATCTTCGCCCTGCTCGGCGCGGTCGCCGCGGCCGCACCGCTCGCCTGGCACTTCATGCACGAGTACCAGCGCGACCGCCTGCGCACGCTGCTCGATCCGGAATCCGATCCGCTCGGCCGCGGCTACCACATCCTCCAGTCGGAGATCGCGGTCGGCTCCGGCGGCTGGCTCGGCAAGGGCTGGCACCACGGCACGCAGTCGCGCCTGGAATTCCTGCCCGAGCACACCACCGATTTCGTGTTCGCCGTGTTCGCCGAGGAATGGGGCCTGATCGGCGTGGTCGCGCTGCTCGCCCTGTACCTTTTCATCGTCGGCCGCGGCCTGGTGATCGCGGCGAACGCGCGCGACACCTATTCGCGCCTGCTCGCCGGTTCGATCAGCATGGCGTTCTTCGTCTACGTGCTGGTCAACGGCGGCATGATCACCGGCCTGCTGCCCGTGGTCGGCGTGCCGTTGCCGCTGGTCAGCTACGGCGGCACCTCGGCGGTGTCGCTGCTCGCCGGCTTCGGCATGCTGATGTCGATCCACGGCCACCGCCGCCTGCTGCCGCGATAGGCGAACCGCGCGCATGCTACCCTTGGCGCGGACGGCACCCCGCGGCGACTCCGGCCACCCGATGCGCGCATTTTGGCTTTTGTATATTTGTATCCTCGGCGTTCCCGCCCTCGCATCGCCACCCGCCGACGACGCCGTCGCCGCCGCCGAGCGCCAGTTCGCCGAGGCGCTGGCGCGCGACGACGGCCTCGACGCCGCCGAGGTCCTCGCCGTGCTCGCCAAGGCGCGCTACCAGCAGGGCGTGATCGACGCGATCTCGCGCCCGGCCGAGGCGAAGCCGTGGAAGGACTACCGTCCGCTGTTCGTCAACGAACGGCGCATCGCCGACGGCGCCGCGTTTCATCGCGAGCACGCCGCGCTGCTTGAGCGCGTCGCCGCCGAGACCGGCGTGCCGGCGGAACTGATCGTCACCATCCTCGGCATCGAGACCAACTACGGCCGCAACACCGGCCGCTACCGCGTGCTGGATGCGCTGACCACGCTCGCGTTCCATTACCCGCCGCGCGCGGAGTTCTTCCGCAACGAGCTGCGCGAACTGTTCCTGCTGCGCGGCCCGCGTTTCCCGTATGCGCTGGAGGAACTCACCGGCTCCTATGCCGGCGCCATGGGCTGGACCCAGTTCATGCCCTCGAGCATCCGCAAGTTCGCGCGCGACGGCGACGGCGACGGCAGGATCGATCTGTGGAATTCGCTGCCCGACATCGCCTACAGCGTGGCCAACTACTTCGTCGCCCACGGCTGGGAGAAGGGCGGCCCGATCGCGCTGCCGGCGAGCGTCGCGGCGAACGCGCGCCGGATCGATCCGGCCGGGCTGACGCCGGTCTACCCGCTGCAGCAGCTCAACGAGTGGGGCTACACCACGCGCGAGCATCTCGATCCGATGACGCCGGCCACCCTGCTCGAACTCGACGGCAGCGACGGCCGCGAGGTCTGGATCACATTCGAGAATTTCTACGCGATCTCGCGCTACAACCGCAGCCCGTTGTACAGCCTCGCGGTGTGCCAGTTGAGCCAGGCCATCGCCGCCGCGGCGGCCGCGACCCCATGAGGCCACCTCGTCGTCCGGCGCGCGTGCGCTGGCTGATCGCGCTCTGGCTGCCGCTCGCGGGCGGCTGCCTGCCGCATCGCCACGCGCCGCCGCCGGCCGCGCCGACGCCCGCCGCGCCGGGTGGCCGCTACGCCGAGGATCACGATTCCGGCCCGACCGCGCCGCCGGATCTCAGCAAGATCCCGGAACCGGTGCCGCGCGCCGAACCGCCTTCGCCGTACGGCAACAAATCGCCCTACAGCGTGCTCGGCGAGACCTACCGCGTGCTGCCGTCGTGCAAGGGCTACGTCGAACGCGGCATCGCCTCGTGGTACGGCAACAAGTTCCACGGCTATCTCACCTCGAACTTCGAACGCTACGACATGTACGCCTACAGCGCCGCGCACAAGACGCTGCCGCTGCCCTGCTACGTGCGCGTGACCAATCTGGAAAACGGCCGAAGCGCGATCGTGCGCGTCAACGATCGCGGGCCGTTCGTCGCCAACCGGCTGATCGACCTTTCCTACGTCGCTGCGGTCAAGCTCGGCGTGTGGCCGAAGGGCACCGCGCTGGTCGAGGTGCGCGGCATCGATCCGGAGCATCCCGAGCGCACCGTGGAACCGGCGCGCGCCGCCGTGGTCTCAGGCGCGCCAGAAAAAACGCCCAAACCGCTGCTATACCTGCAAGTCGGCGCCTACGCCGACGCCGCCAACGCCGAGCGCGCGGCGGCGCAGGTGCGCGCAGCGCACCTCGGCGCGGTGCGGGTGGTGGCCGCGCAGGTGAACGGCCGGACGCTGCATCGCGTGCGGCTCGGTCCGCTCGCCGACGTGGACGAGGCCGACCGCCTGACGCCGCGGCTGCGCGCGCTCGGCCTGGGCGAACCGAGGGTGGCGGTGGATAATTGAACCGCCGCACGCCGCGATCGAACACCCACTACCGGAACCGAAGGATGCGTTGGATACCTTTTGCTTTTGCCGCATTGTTGGCATTTTCCACTTGTCCACCCGAGGCGCACGCGGCCACGCACGCGCACAAGAAGGGCAAACCCGCCGCCGCGCAGACGTCGCATGCCGCGGCGGCGCCGGCCGCGACCGAACCCGCCGCGCCCGCGAACACACCGACGCCGGCGCCGCGCCCCGGCGCCGGCAGCGCACCGACACCGCCACCGCCGTCGCTCAGCGCCCGGAGCTGGCTGCTGATGGACTACGCCAGCGGCCAGATCCTCGCCGAGGAAAACGCCGACGCGCGCGTCGAGCCGGCCTCGATCACCAAGGTGATGACCGCCTACGTGGTCGCGGCGGAGCTCGCCGCCGGCAAGATCAAGCTGGACGATCCGGTGTTCATCAGCGAGCACGCCTGGCGCAGCGGCGGCGCCGGCACCGACGGCTCGACCAGCTTCCTCGCGGTCAATTCGCAGGTGCCGCTCAAGGATCTGCTGTACGGCATGATCATCCAGTCCGGCAACGACGCGGCGATCGCGCTCGCCGAGCACGTGGCCGGCTCGGAGGCGACCTTCGCCGAGCTGATGAACCAGTACGCCGCGCGCCTCGGCATGACCGGCACCCACTACGTCAACGCCTCCGGCCTGCCCGATCCGAGCCACTACACCACCGCGCGCGACACTGCGTTGCTGGCGCGCGCGGCGATCCGCGACTACCCGGAGGAATACAAGATCTACGCGATCAAGGAATTCGAGTGGAACGGCATCACCCAGCACAACCGCAACGCGCTGCTGTGGCGCGATCCGTCGGTGGACGGCATCAAGACCGGCCACACCAAGGAGGCCGGCTATTGCCTGACGACCTCGGCCAAGCGCGGCGACCAGCGCCTGATCGCGGTGGTGATGGGCGCGGCCAGCGAGAAGCAGCGCGCCGACGACAATCAGGCCCTGCTCAACTACGGTTTCCGTTTCTTCGAGACGCACAAGCTGTACGCCGCCAATCAGCCGCTGGCGACGCCGGAACTGTGGAAGGGCGCGCAGAACACGCTGCCGCTCGGTCTCGCCGAGGACGCGCTGCTCACCCTGCCGCGCGGCCGCTACAACGACCTCAAGGCGACGATGGAACTGCCCAACCGGCTGATCGCCCCCTACCGCAAGGGCCAACCGGTGGGCACGGTGAAAGTGGCGCTGGACGGCAAGGTGCTGCTGGAGCGCCCCTTGATCGCACTCAACGACGCGCCCGAGGCCGGCTTCTTCGGCCGCCTCGCCGACGGCATCCTGCTCTGGTTCAAGGGCGACAAGAAGGGCAACGACGTGCTGGCCACGCCGAACACGCGCTGAGCGCCGCGCGGCGGCCGCGTCGAGTACAATGCGAGCGCATCATGAAATCCCTCGACGACTTGCGGCCCGAGAACCCCCAGCAGGGCTTCCAGTTCCCCGGCGCCTTCGAGATCACGGCGGTGGGCCGCGCCCACGCCGGGCTGGAGGAACGCGTCGCCGAAATCATCGTCGGCCTCGGCATGGCGGTGATGAACGGCAGCCTGCGCACGCGGCCCTCGAGCGAGGGTCACTACGTCTCGGTCAGCGTCACCTTCACCTGCCCCTCGCGCGAGAAGTACGAAGCCGCACACGCCGCCCTGCGCGCGGATCCCGCGATCAAGTGGACGTTGTGAGGCCGCCGGGAATCGGGATGGCACGGTGCAAGTCGTCGGGCCCGCTCGCATGACGCCGGTCGATGACCTGCCGCCGGCGGCCGAGTCCCGCGCGCTGCGGGTGCGGCGCCTGCCGGGTGTGCAGCCGTACCAACCGGTCTGGCGGGCGATGCAGGCGTTCACCGACGCGCGCACGCCGGACACGCCCGACGAACTGTGGGTGCTCGAACACGCGCCAGTGTTCACCCTCGGCCAGGCCGGCCGCTGGGAACACGTGCTGATGCCGGGCGACATTCCGGTGGTGCCGGTCGACCGCGGCGGCCAAGTGACCTATCACGGCCCGGGGCAGATCGTCGCCTATCCGCTGCTCGACCTGCGCCGCGCCGGCCTCGGCGTACGCGAGTTGGTGCAGCGGATCGAGCAGGCGATCATCGACACGCTGGCCAACTGGAACATCGTCGCCGCGCGCAAGCCCGGCGCGCCCGGGGTGTACGTCGCCGGCGCCAAGATCGCCGCGCTCGGCCTGCGCGTGCGCCGCGGCTGCACGTTTCACGGTCTCGCCTTCAACGTCAACATGGATCTCGCGCCGTTCCGACGCATCAATCCGTGCGGGTTTCAGGGCCTCGCCGTCACGCAAGTGGTAGACTTGGGCGGACCGTCCGGTCTGGCCGAGGTCGAGGACGTGCTGATCGCGGAGCTGGCGCGGCAGTTCGGCCTCGCCGTCCGTCCGGCGCCACCCCCGACTTTCGACGCTGGCGAGCCGGCAACGGACTCCGCTAGTCTCGCCGTGTGAATCCCGTGGACAAGAGCATTCCGATCGCCGTCGTCAGCGAATCCGCGCCGCCCGCGGCCGGCGCCAAGCAGCTCGGCGAACACAAGATCGCGCGCAACCGCGCCGGTTTCGATGCCGCGCCGGCGCTGCGCAAGCCGGACTGGATCCGGGTGCGCATCCCGCCGGGCAACGCGGTGGCGCGGCTGAAGGCGAAACTGCGCGCCAACCGCCTCGTCACGGTCTGCGAGGAAGCCTCCTGCCCGAACATCCACGAGTGCTTCGGCAAGGGCACCGCCACGTTCATGATCCTGGGCGAGGTGTGCACCCGGCGCTGCTCGTTCTGCGACGTCGCCCACGGCCGGCCGTTGCCGCCGGACGCCGAGGAACCGCGGCATCTCGCCGAGACGATCCGCGACATGGGCCTGCGCTACGTGGTCATCACCTCGGTCGACCGCGACGACCTGCGCGACGGCGGCGCCGCGCACTTCGCCGACTGCATCCGCGCCGTGCGCGCCGCCAATCCCGGCATCAAGATCGAGATCCTCACCCCCGATTTCCGCGGCAAGGGCCGCATGGAGCGCGCCCTCGAGGCGCTCGCGGCGGCGCCGCCGGACGTGTTCAACCACAATCTCGAGACCGTGCGCGCGCTGTATCCGAACGTGCGGCCGGGCGCCGACTACGACTGGTCGCTCACCCTGCTCGCGCGCTTCAAGGCCGCGCACCCCGGCATTCCGACCAAGTCGGGGATCATGCTCGGCCTCGGCGAAACCCTCGACCAGGTACACGGCGCGTTGCACGATCTGCGCGCGCACGCGGTCGACATGGTGACGATCGGCCAGTACCTGCAACCGACGCCGCATCATCACCCGGTGCTGCGCTACTGGACCCCGGCCGAGTTCGAGGCGCTCGCCGACTACGGGCGCGCGCTCGGCTTCGAGCACGTCGCCGCCGGGCCGCTGGTGCGCTCGTCGTATCACGCCGACCGCATGGCGCACGCGGCCGGTTACGTGGAAGTGGCTTGAACCCGCGCCTGCGGCAACCCATCTGGACTGCATGATGAAACGCCATCTCCTCCTGTTCGGCCTGCTCATCGCCGGCGCCGTCGCGGCGAAACCGGCGCCCACGACCTCCGCGCTGCCGCTCCAGCCGACCGCGGCGCAGGCCGAGGCCGCGGTCACCGCGGCGCACATCCTTTCGCGCTTCCACTACAAGGCCGAGCCGCTCGACGCCAAGCTGTCGGCGCAGATCTTCGATCGCTACTTCGACATGCTCGACGCCGATCGCCTGTTCTTCGTGCAGGCCGACATCGACCGGTTCGCGCCGCAACGCGAGAAGCTCGGCGAGGCGATCGACGCCGAGGACCTGTCGGTGCCGTTCGCGATCTTCAACCTGTACGAGCAGCGCGTGGCCGAGCGCACCGCCTACGCGCGCGAACAGCTCAAGCAGGGCTTCGATTTCAGCCAGGACGAAAGCTACCGCTACCAGCGCGAGAAGCTGCCGTGGGCGAAGAGCACGCAGGAGCTCGACGAAGTGTGGCGCCTGCGCGTGAAGAACGACTGGCTGCGCCTGAAGCTCGCCGGCAAGAAGGACGCCGAGATCCGCAGCATCCTCGACAAGCGCTACGCCAATTACCTGGAACGCATGCGCCAGCTCAACAGCGAGGACGTGTTCCAGACCTTCATGAACGCCTACGCGACCTCGATCGACCCGCACACGAACTATCTCGGCCCGCGCGCCAGCGAGAATTTCGACATCGCCATGCGCCTGTCGCTCGAGGGCATCGGCGCGGTGCTGCAACGCGACGACGAATACACCGCGATCCGCGAGATCGTGCCGGGCGGTCCGGCGGCGCTGTCCGGCAAACTCAAGGTGGGCGATCGCATCGTCGGCGTCGGCCAGGGCGAGGCCGGGCCGATCGCCGACGTCATCGGTTGGCGCCTCGACGACGTCGTCGATCTGATCCGCGGCCCGAAGGACACCACCGTGCGCCTGGAGGTGCTGCCCGCGGACGCCGGCCCCGACGGCAAGCACGTGCTGATCGCGATCACGCGCAAGAAGGTGAGCATCGAGGAGCAGGCGGCGAAGAGCTCGGTCATCGAGATCGGCGACGGCGATGCCGCCGCACGCCGCATCGGCGTGATCTCGCTGCCGACGTTCTACGAGGACTTCGAGGCGCGCCGCCGCGGCGACAAGGACTACAAGAGCGCCACCCGCGACGTCGCCCGGCTGCTCGGCGAACTCAAGCGCCAGAACGTCGACGGCGTGCTGGTGGATCTGCGCAACAACGGTGGCGGCTCGCTGTCGGAAGCGATCGAGCTCACCGGGTTGTTCGTCGGCAAGGGTCCGGTGGTGCAGGTGCGCAGCGCCAACGGTCGCGTCGAACTCGGCCGCAACACGCACACCGACATGGTCTGGGACGGCCCGCTCGCGGTGCTGGTCAACCGCAACTCCGCCTCGGCGTCGGAAATCTTCGCCGCCGCGATCCAGGACTACGGCCGCGGCCTGATCCTCGGCGAGCCGACCTACGGCAAGGGCACGGTGCAGAACCTGGTCGATCTCGACCAGTGGGCGCACAACGAGAAGCCGACCCTCGGCGAGCTCAAGATGACGATCCAGCAGTTCTTCCGCATCGACGGCGGTTCCACGCAACTGCGCGGCGTCACCCCCGACATCCGCTTCCCGATCACCGCCGACTTCGACCAGAACGGCGAGCAGACCTACGACAATGCCCTGCCGTGGTCGGCAGTGGCGGCGGCGAATTACACGCCGACCTCCGACCTCAAGGGCATCCTCGCGCCGCTGCGCGCCAAACACGAGGCGCGCATCGCCGCCGATCGCGAGTGGCAGGCGTTCGCGGCCGATCTCGCCGATGCCCGGGCGCTGCGCAAGGAGACGACGATCTCGCTCAACGAACAGGCGCGCCGCGCCGAACGCGACGAGCAGGAGCGCAAGCGCCGCGAGCGGCATCCGGAATACGCCGCGCTCGTGCCGGCAGCGCCGAGCCGCGCGGATGCGGCGCCGCCGACCCGCGACTCGGCATCGGCGGGCGCGCAGGCATCGCCCGCAGAACGCGGCGCCTCGACCAAGCCGCACGGCACGGACAACCGCGATCCGCACCAGGACGACGGCCTGCAGGCGGACGAGCGCAGCTTGCGCACCGAACTGGCGCAGGAAAAGGCGCGCAAGGCCGAGAAGGACGTGGTGCTGGACGAAGCGGCGCACATCCTCGCCGACGAGGTCGAGCTGATCCGCGGCGACACCAAGCTCGCCGCGCAGGTGCTGCCGCATCCGGCGCTCGGCAAGCCGGCGCTGGACGTCGATTGAACGTGGCTACGCCGCGCGGCCGCGCCGCGCACCGGCGTAGCGCTCGCACAGCAACGCGAACACCGCGCGCAGGCCCTGCGCCTCGCCGCCCTGCGGCCGGCCGGGCCGATCGGCGTCGTTCCAGGCGTAGGCGTCGAGATGCAGCCAGGCCTGGCCCTCGGGCACGAAGCGCTCAAGAAACAGCGCGGCGGTGATCGCCCCGGCCATGCGCGAGGAACCGGCATTGCCGATGTCGGCCACGCGCGATTCCAGCAGGCTCGCATACGGCTGCCACAGCGGCAGACGCCACAGCGGATCCTGTTCGCGCGCGCCGGCGCGCAGCGCCGCCTCGGCGAGATCGTCGCGATTGGCGAACAGCGCCGGCAATTCCGGACCCAGCGCGACGCGCGCGGCGCCGGTCAGGGTGGCGAAATCGACGATCAGCTCCGGCCTGCGCTCGGCGGCATAGGCGATGGCGTCGCACAGCACCAGGCGCCCCTCGGCGTCGGTGTTGTCGACCTCGACGGTGACGCCGGCACGGGTGCGGATCACCTCGCCCGGCCGGTAGGCGTTGGCGCCGATCGCGTTCTCCACCGCCGGCACGAGCAGGTTCAGGCGCACCGGCAGTTTCGCGCGAAGCACCAGACCGGCGAGCGCGATGGCGTGTGCCGCGCCGCCCATGTCCTTCTTCATCCAGCGCATGCCGTCGCTGGTCTTGAGATCGAGACCGCCGGTGTCGAAGCACACGCCCTTGCCGATCAGCACGACGTGCGGATCGCGCGCGCGGCCGGCCTCGAGTTCGATCAGGCGCGGCGCGCGATGGCTGGCGCGACCGACGGCGTGGATCGTCGGGAAGTTCGCCTTGAGCAGTTCGGCGCCGACGTACTCGCGAAACCGCGCGCCGTGCGCCGCGGCGAGCGTCTTCACCGCGGCGGCGAGTTCGGCCGGACCGAGATCCTCGGTCGGCGTGTTGACGAGATCGCGCACCTCGGCGACCGCATCGAGCAGCGGCTCGACCGTCCGCCGCAGGGCGGCATCGATCAGCAACCGCGCCGGTTCGCGCGACGCCTTGCGGTAGCGGGTGAAGCGGTAGGCGCCGAGCCCCCAGCCGAGCGCGGCGCGCGCCGGGTCCAGCGCAAGGCCGCCGGTCTCCAGCCGATACACGCCTGGCGGCAGGCGCTCCGGCAGCGCCGACAGCGCATACAGATCGTCCGCGCGCGCGACGCCCGCGAGCACCGCGCGCAGCCGCCCGGCGGCATCGGCGACGAGACAGGACTGGCCCGCCTCGGCGCGAAAACCCACCGACTCGATCCAGCGGCGCTCGCCACGGTCGAAACCGCGCAGCACCTTGGGCAGGGTCGCCGCATCGACCGCGAGCAACGGCACGACCGTGCCGCGCGAGGTGCTGACCAATCCATGCCGAGCCATAACCGCCCCCTTCCACAGGCCTTGTGTTTCAAGCCATTGCAGCGCGAAGCTGCAGTAACACGTGGACTCAAGCAGAGACTATGCCAACGCGCTCGCGGGCGTGGCGTTGACGACGCCGGCCTCGAGCAAGTCGGCGAGTTCGCGAAGATCGCGCACGGCCAGATCAGGCACGTGACCGTGCGCCCACGGCGCGCCGCCGCGGTTCACCCAGGCACTGCGCAAACCGGCCGCGCGCGCGCCGGCGACGTCGAGCGCCGGATCGTCGCCGACGTGCAGCACCTCGGCCGGCGCGAGGCCGAGCCTTGCGCAAGCAGCGTGGAAGATCGGCGCGGCCGGCTTGCCGACGCCGAGCTCGCGGGCGCTGAACGAGGCGCGGAAATACCCGGCGAGACCGATGCGTTCGAGATCGGCGTTGCCGTTGCTCACGCTCACCAGCGGAAAGCGCGCCGCCAGCCGGCGCAGCGCCGGCAACGCATCGGGATAGCAGGTCACCTCGTTGCGCGCCGCGTAGAACGCGGCGAAGGCGCCGGCGACGTGACGCTCGTCGTAGCCGAGCGGCAGCAGCGCCTCGCGCAGCGAGCGCAGGCGCAGCGCGGTGAAGTCGTGCGCGAGCTCGGGGTGGTCGCGCCCGACCTGCTCGCGCAGCGCACGCAAGGCCGGTGGCGGGTGCGCGAGTGCCGCGCGCGGACAGTGTTGCCAGAGCCAGGCGTGCAAACGCGCCTCGGCGCGCTGCATGACCGGTTCGATCGGCCAGAGCGTATCGTCGAGATCGAGGCTGATGGCGCGGATGCGCATTCAGTGCTGTTCGGCCGCCGCCTTGGCCTTCTCCGCCTTTTCCGCCGCCGCGCGGTCGGCGCGCTCCTTCGCCTCGAGCGTGCGCTCCGAGGTCGGCGCCACGCGTTCCAGCGCCTGCGCGGTGGCGCGCGGCGCCGAGACCGGTGTCTCGGTGCTCGTCGACGTGCTGGTTGCCGCTTCCGGCCGCACGTGCGCGTCGATGTAGGCCACGCGTGCGTCCTGGCGGGCGATCAGATCGGCGGCGTCGGCATAGGGCACCAGATCGCGCTTGCGCAACAGCGCCTTGGCGCCGTCGCTGCCGGTGAACTCGATGAGCTTCGCCACCGTCTCGTGCTGGCGGTCGTCGTCGCGCGCGGCGAGATACAGCGCGGTATACAGCGGATAGCTGCCGTCGGCGATCGTCGCCGGCGAGGCGCGCACGCCTTCCACCGTGAGCATCTTCACCTTGGGATTGTGCGCGACTCCGGACAGCGTCGTCATGCCGAGGCCGTGCTCGTTGAGGGCGATGTCCTCCTCGAGCTTCTCCACGTTCAGATACAGCCGCGACACCGATACCTGCTGATCGCCGAAATGGAACAGCAGCAGGCGCGTGGAATACTCCACGCCGTCGAGCGGCGCGGCGACGCCGTCGAGATTGATCGGCGCATCGGCGCCGCCGAGCTCCTTCCAGTTGGTGATGCGGCCGAGATAGACGTCATGCAACTGCTTCAAGCTGATGTTGCCGACCGGATTGCCCGCCGCGACGATCGGCACCAGCGCATCCCACGCCACCGGGTAGAAATTCGTACCCTGCTCCTCGGGCCGATCCGGCATCGCCGGTCGCGCGCTGGCGGCGACGTCCGCGGTGCCCGCCGCGACCGCGTCGAGCCCGGAGACCGTGCTGAACGGTTGCAGCGTCACCTTGCCCTGGCGGCTCGCCTCGAAGGATTTGACGAGCTCGCCGAGCGCGCGCAGCGTGCAATGATCGCCGCGCAGGACGATGGTGGGCGCGCCGGCGGCCGGCGCCTTGGCGTGAGCGGACTTGGCGGTCTCGGCCGCCGTGGCGTAGCCGCCCGCGCCGAGGGCGGCGAGCAGCGCGAAGCGTGAACCGTAGCGTAGCAGCATCACTCGAAACGTTCCTCATCCGTTGCCGAACTCGCCTTGGCGCGAGCGCAAACGCCATTATCGCGTATTCGGCGGCGGCACGCCTCAGCGCAGCGGCACGAAGAACGCCTCGTCGCCGCGCACCACCGAGAGCAGGAGCGTGCGCGGCTTGCGCGCGAGGATCGCCCGCAGATCGCGCAGGCCGCCGATGTCCACGCGGTTGACGCCGACGATCAGATCGCCGGCCTTCAGGCCGTTTTCCGCCGCGCGGCTGCCGGCGGCGACGCGGGTAATGCTGACGCCGCCGGTGCCGAGCGCGCGCCGCGTGCGTTCGCCGGCATCGGCGAGCGTCGCCCCGGCGAGGCGCTCGTCGAGTCGCGCGCCGTCGCTGCTCGCGATCGCCTCGGCCGCCAGGCGCGCACGCAGGGTGAGCGGCCGCCCCTCGCGCAGCACCTTCAATTCCAGCACCGAGCCGATCGGCGCGCTGCCCTCGGCGCCGTACAGATCGTGCTCGTTCTGCACCGGCTTGTCGTTGACCGCGACGATCACGTCGCCCGGCTTGAGACCCGCCGCCTCGGCCGGCGAATCGGCGGCGACGTCAGTCACCACCGCGCCCTGCGCGGCGCCGGTGTCGAGCATGCGCGCGAGTTCCGGCGTGAGCGTCTGCACCTGCACGCCGAGCGTGCCGTGACGCACCGTGCCGGTGGCGATCAACTGGCGCAGCACGTCGCTCGCCAGGTTCTACGGAATCGCGAAGCCGATGCCGATGCTGCCGCCCGAGGTCGAGACGATCTGCGAATTGATGCCGACGAGCTCGCCGCGCAGATTGACCAGCGCGCCGCCGGAATTGCCCGGATTGATCGAGGCGTCGGTCTGGATGAAGTTCTGGTAGCCGCGGCCGCCCAAGCCGGTGCGGTTGAGCGCCGAGACGATGCCGGAGCTGGCCGATTGGCCGACGCCGAACGGATTGCCGACGGCGACGACGAAATCGCCGACGTGCAACTGGTTGGAATCGGCGAGCGGCAGCGCGGTGAGGTGCTCGGCCGGAATCTGGATCACGGCGAGGTCGGTGTCGGCATCGGTGCCGACCAGCCGCGCCTTGAGGGTGCGGCCGTCGTGGAGCGTCACCGAGATGTCGTCGGCGCCCTCGACGACGTGATTGTTGGTGATCACATAGCCCTTGGCCGCATCGACGATCACGCCGGAGCCGAGCGATTGCTCGATGCGCTCGCGCGGCGCGTTCTGCATGCCGAAGAACTGGCGGAAGAACGGATCATCCAGGAACGGGTTGCGCACCCGCACGCGGGTCCGGGAATTGATGTTGACCACCGCCGGCACCACGCGCTCGAGCATCGGCGCGAGCGACGGCAGCGGTTGACCGTCGACCGCCGCCGGGATGGTTCCGGCCGCACCGGGCAGCGGCCGTGCGGCGGCGAAGATCAGGGCGGCGATGGCGAGCGCGCCGGCGGCGCGCCACAACGGGGAACGGCTTGACGAATTCTGCATGGAAACCTCGACGGGAAGCGGGGCAAACGAAGGAAAATCGCTAGGAAGACCATAAATCGAGGACAGGGTTTCGCCGCCCGCGACGCCGCTCCGGCGGCGGCTCGGCAGGCGCGCGGCGAGGTCGCGAAAAAGTTCGAGCGGCTTGCGAGGACACTCGTCCATCTGATTGACGTGAAAGGTGAAAAAAAATCTTTTGACAAGCGTGCCGGCATGGCGTACTTTCCCTCCGCCGCAATCCCAAGATGTTGTAGCTCCGGTGTCAGGCTGGAACTAGAAATTGGGTTTGCGGGGAGGCAGGGAACCCGCCGCGGCCCGCACCATTGCCGGGCGGCGACGGGGTTCCGAACCGCGCGAAGACGCGGCCCACGGGGAGTGGTCTCCGGCGCCAACGCCGGCGGCCGGAGAGGCGATAACGGCGAACCAACGATTGCTCAGCGCATCCGTCCGGGGCTCCCGGTCCGCGCTGACGGGCGGACTTTTCCCGCCGGGATGCAACCACAACAAGACAGCGGCAGACCATTGCAGAACTTCGGGAGGACCACAACCACATGAGCACGGCGCGCATCGAAGCCCTGAACCGCGGCGCGGTGGAGATTCCGCTGCAGCCGGCGTCCTACGACATCTGGGACAAGAAATACCGCCTCAAGACCAAGCAGGGCGAGCCGGTCGATGCGACGATCGATCACACCTACCAGCGCGTGGCGCGCGCGCTGGCCGAGGTCGAGACCACGGCGGAGAAACAGAAGTACTGGTACGAGCGCTTCCTCTGGGCGCTGCGCCGCGGCGCCATTCCGGCCGGCCGCATCACCTCCAACGCCGGCGCGCAGGAGCACAAGCCGGCCACCTCGACGATCAACTGCACCGTCTCCGGCACCATCGAGGATTCGATGGACGGCATCCTGCAGAAAGTGCACGAGGCCGGCCTCACGCTCAAGGCCGGCTGCGGCATCGGCTACGAATTCTCCACGCTGCGCCCGCGCGGTGCCTACGTGTCGGGCGCGGGCGCGTATACCTCCGGCCCGATGTCGTTCATGGACATCTACGACAAGATGTGCTTCACGGTCAGCTCCGCCGGCGGTCGCCGCGGCGCGCAGATGGGCACGTTCGACGTGTCGCATCCGGACGTGAAGGAATTCATCCGCGCCAAGCGCGAGAACGGCCGGCTGCGCCAGTTCAACCTGAGCCTGCTGATCACCGACGGCTTCATGCAGGCGGTCGAGAACGACGCCGACTGGCCGCTGGTGTTCCCGGTCAATCAGAAGGAGAAGGACGAGATCGATCTCGCCGACCCGGCCAAGGTGGTCTGGCGCGAGTGGCCGATCCACAAGAACTACCTCGTGCGCGACGACGGCCTGGTGGCCTGCAAGATCTACGGCCACCTCAAGGCGCGGCATCTGTGGGACATGATCATGTCCTCCACCTACGACTACGCCGAGCCCGGCTTCATTCTCATCGACCGCGTCAACGAGATGAACAACAACTGGTGGTGCGAGAACATCCGCGCTACCAATCCGTGCGTCACCGGCGACACGTGGGTGCAAACCAGCGAAGGCCCGCGTCAGGTGCGCGATCTGCTGGGGCGGCCCTTCGCGGCGCGTGTGGATGGTGTGGACCACGCCAGTGGCGTGGAAGGCTTCTTCCGCACGGCGACCAAGCCGGTGCTGGCCCTGCAGACCGAGGAAGGCTATCGCCTGCGTTTGACCGCGGATCATCGTGTGCGCCGCGTCACCCGATGGACGCGTTGGAGCGTGGACACCGAGTGGTGCGCCGCGGACAAGCTTCGCCCCGGCGACAAGGTGCTGCTCAACGACCATCGCGCGAATGCCGAATGGGGTGGCGCACTGAGCGCGGAACAGGGTTATTTGCTCGGCCTGCTGGTCGGCGACGGTACGCTCAAGCATGACGCCGCGGTGCTTTCCGCATGGCCGCATGCCGCCGCCGTCAACGCGGCGGGCGGAAGCGGCGTGACGGCGCTGATGGCCGAGGCGCTGCGTTGCGCGCAGACGCTGCCCCACCGCGCCGATTTCGCCGGCTGGTCCGAGGTGCCGGGACGCGGTGAATGGCGCCTGAAGTCGGCCGCGCTGCGCGATCTCGCCCGCGGACTCGGCATGGCCGGCGACAAGGCGATCACACCCGCGCTGGAGCAGGTCTCCAGCGCCGCCTGCCGCGGCTTCCTGCGCGGCCTGTTCGACGCCGACGGTTCGGTACAGGGCAGCCAAGCCAAGGGTGTCTCGCTGCGCTTGGCGCAGTCGGATCTGGCACGCCTGGAAGCCGTGCAGCGCATGTTGCTGCGCCTTGGCATTCCCTCGCGCATTTACCGCGAGCGCCGACCGGCCGGCACGTCGCTGCTGCCTGATGGGCGTGGTGGCAACCGCGCCTATGCGACTCAGGCGCAGCATGAGCTCGTCATCGCCGGCGAATCGCTGGCGCGCTATGCCGAGCTGATCGGCTTTGCCGACAGCGACAAGGCAGCGCGCCTCAACCGGGCGCTGGCCGGCTATCGACGCACGCTCAACCGCGCCCGTTTCGTGGCCACCGTGGCGCAGGTAGAGGCGGCTGGCGTCGAGGACGTCTACGACGTGCAGGTGCCGGGCATCAACACCTTCGACGCCAATGGCCTGCACGCGCACAACTGCGGCGAACAGCCCTTGCCGCCCTACGGCTCGTGCCTGCTCGGTTCGGTCAATCTCACCCTGTTCGTGCGCGATCCGTTCGGCCCGAAGGCGCGCTTCGACTGGGAGGAATACAAGGAAGTCGTGCGCGTGTTCACGCGCATGCTCGACAACGTGGTCGAGATCAACGGCCTGCCGCTCGAGCCGCAGCGCCGGGAGATCCTGCGCAAACGCCGCCACGGCATGGGCTTCCTCGGCTTGGGGTCGACGCTCACCCTGCTCAAGCTGCGCTACGGCTCGCCCGAAGCCTGCGCCTTCACCGAGGACGTCGCCCGCGAGATGGCGCTGGCCGGCTGGGAGGTGGCGCTGTCGCTGGCCAAGGAGAAGGGCCCGGCGCCGCTGCTCGCCGAGGAATTCGAGGTCACCGCCGAGATGCTGCGCAAGCGTCCGGAGATGGTGGCCGACGGCTACAAGGTCGGCGACAAGGTGCCCGGCCGCGTACTGCACGCGCGCTACAGCCGCTACATGCAACGCGTGGCCGGCGTGGCGCCGGAACTCGTCGCCGAGCTCGCCGAGGTCGGCGCGCGCTTCACCCACCACACCTCGATCGCGCCGACCGGCACGATCTCGCTGTCGCTCGCCAACAACGCCAGCAACGGCATCGAGCCATCGTTCGCCCATCACTACAGCCGCAACGTCATCCGCGAGGGCCGGAAGACCAAGGAAAAAGTCGAGGTCTACAGCTACGAGCTCCTGGCCTACCGCGAGCTGATCAATGCCGAAGCCATGCCGTTCGCCGCGGAACCGGACAAGAAGCTGCCCGACTACTTCGTCGCCGCCGACGACATCACGCCGAGAGAACACGTCGACATCCAGGCCGCCGCGCAAAAGTGGGTGGATTCGTCCATCTCCAAGACCGCCAACGTCCCCACCGATTACCCGTACGAGGACTTCAAGGACATCTACCGCTACGCCTACAAGCAGGGCCTGAAAGGCTGCACCACGTTCCGCTTCAATCCGGCCGCGTTCCAGGGCGTGCTGGTCAAGGAAGCGGACCTCGAAAACACCCTCTACCGCTTCGAACTGGAAGACGGTACCGTAGTCGAGGCCAAGGGCAACGAGGAGATCGAATACGACGGCGAGATCCACACCGCCGCCAATCTGTTCGATGCCCTGAAAGAAGGCTACTACGGCAAGTTCTGAGGGCGGCCGCAACTTGTATACTGCGGCCTCCGGCAGGCATTCCGGCTCACTGTCAATCGTTGGAGGGACTATGCACAGCGAACACACGCCGATGGGCGAAAGCACCGCGAATGCGGTGGATACCGTGGTGGAGAAGGCGCAGGAGATGGGTCAGGCCGTGGCCGACAAGGCGCAGCAGGTCGGCCAGGCCGCGGTGGAGAAGGCGGGCGCCGTGATCAGCAACGTGCGCGACACGGCGATGCAGACCGCCGCCGAAGTGAAGGCGGCCGTGGTCAAGAAGGCCGCCGCGGTGAAGAAGGCCGCGGCCAAGCGCGTGAAGGCGGCCAAGAAGGCGGTGAAGAAGGCGGTCTCCGGCGCCCGCAAGGCAGCCAAGAAGGCCGCCAAGAAAGCGCCGAAGAAGGCAGCGAAGAAAGCGGCCAGAAAAGCGGCCAAGAAAGTCGCGCGCAAGCCCGCCCGGAAGGTCGCCCGCAAGGCGGCGAAGAAGGTCGCGAGGAAGGCGCCGAAGAAGGCCGCGAAGAAGGCCGGCAAGGGTCGTCGGCGCAAGTGATACCGGCACCGGGCCGGCACGGCGGCTCGGGTGTCCGGATCCCGGTTCCGGGCGGCGGCGGAGCGCTCCGCCCGCACCCGGTGCCAGCGCAGGTTCGCGCCTGCGTGGGCGATGCATAGCTGCGTCTTGGCCCGGGCGCGGCCAACGAACGCAACTACCTACGAGCGACATGACCATCAAGATCACCAAGAAAATCAAGGGCTACAGCGTCGGCAAGCCGGAAGCTGCCGCGCCCGCCATCCCGACCGTCGCGCCCGATCCGCGCGACGCGATCGAGGTGCCGAAGGCCGAAGTCATCCAGATGCACGAGAAGGTGGAGCGGCCGGACGTGCTGATCGGCGCCACCTACAAGATCAAATCGCCGCTGTTCGAGCACGCGCTGTACGTGACGATCAACGACATCGTGCTCAACCAGGGCACCGAATACGAGCTGCGCCGGCCCTTCGAGATCTTCATCAACTCGAAGAACATGGATCATTTCCAGTGGATCGTCGCGCTCACCCGCATCATGAGCGCGGTGTTCCGCAAGGGCGGCGACGTCACCTTCCTGGTCGAGGAACTGAAGGCCGTGTTCGATCCGCGCGGCGGCTACTTCAAGACCGGCGGCGTATACATGCCCTCCATCGTCGCCGAGCTCGGCGCCATCGTCGAGCAGCATCTGAAGTCCATCGGCCTGATCCACGATCCGGAAATGACGCCCGAGCAGCGCAGGCTGATCGCCGAGAAGCGCGCCGCCTACGAGGCCCGCGCAGCCAAGGACGACGCAAAAAAAAAGCCTGAAATGAGCCCGCGCGGCGACGCCGCGGCGGGCATCTCCGGCGACCTGGCCGGCGCGATGGGGGAATCCGCGCGCAAGGCCGACGAGCCCGAACCGCCCGCCCCGAGCGCCTTCCCGCCCGGCGCGACGATGTGCCACAAGTGCCACACCCAGGCCGTCATCCTGATGGACGGCTGCGCGACGTGCCTGAATTGCGGGTACAGCAAATGCGGATGAATCGGGTTGATTGCCGGACCTGATTGGCGTCGAACCTCAGCAGGCGCCCCTTCTCCCGCTGGCGGGAGAAGGTGCCGAAGCCGGCTGACCAGAACCGAGCTTCCGCTCGGCCACGCTGGGTCTTGATGACTTTCAAGGCCAGAGCTTCCGCTCGGCCGCTGGCCGAGCGGGTCACTTCTTTGCTGGCCAGAGCAAAGCTTCCGCTGTCCTTCGGACAGCGGGTCACTTCTTTGCTGGTGCAAAGAAGTAACCAAGAAACACCTCGAA
>JAJPHA010000115.1 GCA_021325475.1 Rhodanobacteraceae bacterium
GCGCGGCTGCCGCGGGTCGAGTACCCGCGGGCCGATCTGTCCCGCGCGCGCGAGGAACTCGAGGACATCTTCCTCGCCGCCGATCCGGCGCATCCGCTCGGCGATTATCTGCGCCGCACCGCGCAATCCTGGCGCATCGCCACCGAACTGCTCGAGGCGCTCGGCACGCCGGCGGTGACCGAACACTCGATCCGGCTGTTCGGCCGGCCGGGTGACCGTCTGCCGGGCGGGCACGTCAGCAACCTCGATGCGGCGCGGCACTTCATCGAGCTCGCCGACGAGCTCAATCGCGAGATCGTCGCCGACGAAGCGGATTACTGCATTCCGGCCGACGTCCTGCGCGAGGAGCTGCAGCAGCGGATCGGCGCGTTCTTCAGCCACCATCGGATCGTGGTGGAGGTGGACGCGAACCTGATCGCCAAGGCAGCGGCGGGTCCGACCCGCATCCGGCTGCGTTCGGCCACGTGCTTTTCCGAGTACGACAAGCAGCAGTTGCTCGAGCACGAGGCGTTCGTGCACACGCTCACCGCCCTGAACGGCCGCGAGCAGCCGAACTTCGGCTCGCTGGCGCTGAATTCGCCGCGGGTCACCGCCACCCAGGAGGGCCTGGCCACCTTCGCCGAGCTGATGTCGGGCTCGATCGACATCGGCCGCATGAAGCGGATCAGTCTGCGCATCCTCGCCATCCACATGGCGATGCACGGCGCCGATTTCGTCGAGGTGTTCCGTTTCTTCCTCGACTCCGGCCAGACCGAGACCGACAGCTTCACCTCGGCGATGCGCGTGTTCCGCGGCGCGCCGCTGACCGGCGGGTCGGCGTTCACCAAGGACACGGTGTACCTGCACGGGCTGTTGTCCGTGCACACCTTCTTCCGCTGGGCGCTCAAGAACCAGAAGCTGAAGCTGTGCCGGCATCTGTTCGCCGGCAAGATGGCGCTGCACGACGTGTTGGCGCTCGAGCCGTACTTCGATTCCGGCTTCCTCGCCGCGCCGCTGTACCTGCCGCCGTGGTTGCAGCGCGCCAACGGCCTGGCCGGCATGCTGGCGTTCTCATTGTTTGCCAATCGCATCCGGCTCGACCGGGTCGAGGCGGAGGATCTGGTGCTGGGGGTGTGAGCGGGCGCCGGTTTCGCGCGAGAATGGGCCGCGACCTCAGCCCGAGGAGACGACCTATGCGCACCTTTGCCTTGGCCCTCGCGCTCGCGGCCGCCGCCGCGCAAGCGGACTCGCCGCCGGATCCGGTCGACCGCGAACTGCCGCGGATCACCGCCTGGCGGCGCGACTTCCACCAGCACCCCGAGTTGAGCAACCGCGAGGTGCGCACGGCGAAGATCGTCGCCGACGAACTGCGCAAGCTCGGGTACGCGGTGCGCACGGGCATCGCGCACACCGGCGTGGTCGGCGTGCTGGTGGGCGGCAAGCCCGGGCCGAAGCTGGCGCTGCGCGCCGACATGGACGCGCTGCCGGTGACCGAACAGCTCGATCTGCCGTTCGCCTCGCAGGCGAAGGCCGAATACCAGGGCCGCGAGGTCGGCGTGATGCACGCCTGCGGCCACGACGCGCACACCGCGATGCTGCTCGGCATTGCCGCGCTGCTCGGCCAGCGGCGCGCGGAGCTGCCGGGGACGGTGATGCTGATCTTCCAGCCGGCCGAGGAAGGCGCGCCGCCGGGCGAGCGCGGCGGCGCCTCGCTGATGGTCGAGGAGGGCCTGTTCCGCGAGTTCCGGCCGGACGCGATCCTCGGCTTGCACGTGGTGAGCACGCTCGCGGTCGGCACGGTCGGCGTGCGCGCCGGCGGCGCGATGGCGAGCTCGGACACCTTCCGCATCGTCGTGCACGGCCGCGGCAGCCACGGCGCGATGCCGTGGCAGGGCGTCGATCCGATCGTCGCCGCGGCGGAGATCGTCCTCGGCGCGCAGACCGTCGTCAGCCGCGAGCTCGACCTCAACCGCGATCCGGCGGTGGTCACCTTCGGCGTGTTCAACGGCGGCCAGCGCTTCAACATCGTGCCCGATCGCGCCGAGCTGCAGGGCACGGTGCGCGCCTTCGACGAAGCCATGCGCGCGCAGACTCTGGCGAGTCTCAAGCGCATCGCCGAGCACGTCGCCGCCGCGCACGCCGCGAACGCGGAGTTCGCCGTGCTCGACAGCAATCCGGTCAACGTCAACGATCCGGCGCTGACCGCGCGCGTGCGCCGGAGCCTGGAGCGCGCGCTCGGCCCGGCGCACGTGATCGAACCGCCGCGCTGGATGGCGTCGGAGGATTTCCCCTACCTCGCCCGCGGCGCGCAGGCGCCGAGCGTATACTTTTTCGTCGGCGCCACGCCGGCCGACACCGACCCCGCGACCGCGCCCGCCAACCATTCGCCGAAATTCTTCCTCGACGAAGGCGCGCTCGCGGTCGGCACGCGCGCGCTGCTGCAGGCGGCGCTGGATTTTCTTGCCGACCGGGACAACTAGCTCCCGGATCGCGTCACCGTCGTTGACTCCTTGGTGGTGGTGGCCGTTGACTTTTTTTGGGGGGGGGGGTTATTTTTTCGACGCAGGGGGTAATCGTACCAAAGGGAATTCGCCAATGTGGAAGACGAAGGTTATTCATCGGAAGTACGCAAATGGGGTTTCAGCGGCGATTACGGGTGCTCAGACAATTCGCAGGTTTCCTGGCTGGATTGCCGCACAACTTCTTCTCGCTGGCGGGCTGATTCCGGGGCTGACCGGGAATGCTCATGCCGCCCAGACGGTGGTCAATGTGCGTTCTTGCCCAGGGTGCACCTACGCCGCCATGCAGCAGACCGCATCGAACTACCGAGGAATCGTATTCATCTACGATCTCAACGTCCCCATCATCCACAAATTCAACGTTTCTCTTGACTCAACGTGCGCGGCCGCCCCGGTGCCGTCGTCGAACGTTACGGATGATGGCGATGCCACCGCTGCGACGGGCTCCGCTCCCAATTGCGGGAGCACGAAATCGGTGGACGAGTGGCCGGTCGATGACAGCGTCAAGACAATCTTCAACCACCTCGTGCGCGCCTATCAGGAGAACCCGGGATTGGTAAGTACCGCCCAGGATCGGATTCCGCTTCGCAATCTGCCGCCGGATCCGATTACCAGACAACCGTTCAACCTGCCGCAAGCGGCCTGGGAGTATCCGCAAGGCACGTATCGTCGATTGGAGGAAATGCTGGTCCAGGTGATTGGCAATCCTGCCGAACTATCGCAGGTAGATCCGGCATTGGCCGATTATGTCTATGGTGTCCAGACGCCCAGCATCAACGGAATAACGATCGGCTTGGGGATTGGGAGTAACGGCGGGAATGTGAATGGCAGTGTGCAACTGCAATGGGACAAAAGCCAATCCATCGGCCTTCAAATATGTAATTCAGTAGGCGACTGCGCCAATTTTACCCTGATTCACACGAATGACAGGGGTTGGCAATTGGACTTTCGGGATGTAGAGGATCTGTACGGGAACGTCTACCCCGAACCCAACGCGACCTACCCGAGTAATCCAAAATGGTATTGGCACGATTCCATTGGCGCCAATCATTTCATTCAGCAGCTCGGCGGTGGTGGCTGGGGCGATCTGCACGCCTCGTGCAACAGCGTCTGGTTGATTTGTTCGTGGAAGGGGAATGAGTTGATCGGCTGTTATACGCAGTGTCTCTGAAGTCGCAGTGCCAGAACGGAACCATTGAAAGTGCAGGCAAGGCCGGGCGACACCCGGCCTTGTCGTCTGTGGCTGCGTGGATTGCGCGCCTCGGCGCCTCCAATCGAGCATGTCGGATTGAGCGCGAAGCGAGCCTGATCCGCGAAGATCGGAGTCCTGCCGATGGCGGCGGGGACGCGCGGGGCCTGTGCTAAGCTCGTACGCCCGCGCCGCTCGCGGGTCGCGAGTCCTCTGCATGAGCAACGCCGACGAACTCAAGCAAGCCGCGCTCGACTACCACCGCCGCGCGCCGGCC
>JAJPHA010000135.1 GCA_021325475.1 Rhodanobacteraceae bacterium
ACGGACGGTTCCGTGCGAAAATCCAACCACGCGCCCGTAGCTCAGCGGGTCGAGCGCGGCGCGCTTGCGCGATGCCCCGAACGGCATCGCGCGCGACGCGCGAGGAGAAGGCAGGACGCCGACTGGAGAGCCCACCACGGACGGTTCCGTGCGAAAATCCACCCACGCGCCCGTAGCTCAGCTGGATAGAGTAGCGGCTTCCGAAGCCGTTGGTCGGGGGTTCGAATCCCTCCGGGCGCGCCAACCTCCCCTCCTGCTCAACCGCCGCCGTGCGCCAGGGACGAGTGCGCGGATACGCAGTGCCAGGTCCCGTTGCGCCACAGCCAGACATTCGTCGCGCGGCCGGTGACGGCGAAAGCGAACCGCGTCACGGCTCGCGCCGCCATCCGGCACGCAACTTGCTGCGCTTCGGGAAGGCTGATTTTCCTCGCAGGTCGATTGGTGCGCCTGATTCGCTACTGGTTCAAGACCGATCGCGGCACCGGCTACGGCGTGACCGCCGCCTCGCGCAACGAGGCGATGCGCCTGCTCGAGCGCTACGGCTATCCGCTGCCGCTGGAACGCGTCGTCAATGTGACCGAGGGCGTCACCACCGCCGCGCTCGATCGCGAACACGTGCTGCCCTACGCCGGGCCGCTGCTGATGCGCGGCGTCTGGTTCCCCTGCCACAACGTCTAGGGAAGATCCGATCAAACCCCGATGTCGCTGGCTTCGGCCGCGGCACCGTATCCCCACAACCCCCATCAGACCCTTGCTGCGCAAGGGCTTGATCGCCCCCTTGACTCAAGGGGGCGGAAAGCACCGACGCCGCATGGTCGGTGTGTTCAGAGGTTCCCCAGCGCGGGCGCATCGAATACGTATGCAGCCCCTTCTCAAGCGGGGCGGCCGCGCTAAGCTTCCGCGTCCAGCACGCGCGCCGACGGCGCACGGAAGATCGCGGGGGAGGCAGGCGGATGTCCGATTCGACATGGTGGCGTGGCGCGGTCATCTACCAGATCTACCTGCGCAGCTTCCTCGACACCAACGGCGACGGCGTCGGCGATCTGCCCGGCATCATCGACAAGCTCGACTACATCGCCGGCCTCGGCGTCGATGCGATCTGGATCACGCCGTTCTTCAAGTCGCCAATGGCGGATTTCGGCTACGACATCGCCGACTACCGCGCGGTCGATCCGCTGTTCGGCAGCATGGCCGATTTCGAGCGCCTGCTGGAACGCGCGCACGCCCTGGGCCTGAAAGTCATGATCGACCAGGTGTTGAGCCACACCTCGATCGAGCATCCGTGGTTCCGCGAAAGCCGCCAGAACCGGACGAATCCGAAGGCCGACTGGTACGTGTGGGCCAACGCCCGCGACGACGGCACGCCGCCGAACAACTGGCTGTCGATCTTCGGCGGCGTGGCCTGGCGCTGGGAGCCGCGCCGCTGCCAGTACTACCTGCACAATTTCCTGCCGTCGCAGCCGGATCTCAATTTCCACCATCCCGCGGTGCGCGCGGCGGCGCTCGACAATCTGCGCTTCTGGCTCGAGCGCGGCGTGGATGCGTTCCGGCTCGACGCGATCAACTTCTGTTTCCACGACGCCCGCCTGCGCGACAATCCGCCCAAACCGAAGGACCGACGCGTCGGCCGCGGTTTCAGTCCGGACAATCCCTACGCCTTCCAGTACCACTATTACAACAACACCCAGCCGGAGAACCTCGGCTTTCTCGAGGACATCCGGCGGCTGATGGACCGCTATCCCGGCACCGCCACGCTCGGCGAGATCGCCTCGGAGGATTCGCTCGCGACCATGGCCGAATACACCGGCCCGCGGCGTCTGCACATGGGCTACAGCTTCGAACTGCTGACCGACGACGGCTCCGCGGCCTACATCCGCGCCACCGTCGAACGGCTCGAAGCCAAACTGCACGACGGCTGGCCGTGCTGGGCGATTTCCAACCACGACGTCGAGCGCGTGATCAGCCGCTGGGGCGATGGCGCGGCCGCGCCGGCGCTGGCGAAGCTGCTCACCGCGCTGGTGCTGTCCTTGCGCGGCTCGGCCTGCGTCTATCAGGGCGAGGAGCTCGGCCTGCCGGAAGCGGAGCTCAGCTTCGATGAATTGCAGGATCCCTACGGCATCGCCTTCTGGCCGAACTTCAAGGGCCGCGACGGCTGCCGCACGCCGATGCCGTGGACCGACACCGACGACGCCGGCTTCAGCACCGGCACGCCGTGGCTGCCGATTCCGCGCGAGCACCGCGCGCTCGCCGTGTCGCGCCAGGAGACGGATCCGGATTCGGTGCTGAACGGGTTTCGCGCCTTCCTGCGCTGGCGCAAACGGCACGCCGCGCTGCGCGACGGCGACATCCGCTTCTTCGACGCGCCGGAACCGCTGCTCCTGTTCCGCCGCGGCACGCCGGACGCCGCCCTGCTGGTGGCGATCAATCTCGGCGCGGCGCCGATGACGCTGCCGGCGCCCGCCGGCCTGCGCCTGCGTCAGCTCGACTGCCCCGGCCCGCGCGCCGGGCGCGTGCACGGCGCCGAACTCGAACTGCCCGGCCACGCCGCGATCTACGCCGAGATCCTGGCATGAGCGCGAAGCCCCGCCTCGGCTTCTGGCAGATCTGGAACATGTGCTTCGGCTTCATGGGCATCCAGTTCGGCTTCGCCCTGCAGAACGCCAACGTCAGCCGCATCTTCCAGACGCTCGGCGCGAGCGTCGAGGACATCCCGGTGCTGTGGATCGCCGCACCGCTCACCGGCCTGATCGTGCAGCCGATCGTCGGTTACTGCTCCGATCGCACCTGGAACCGGCTCGGCCGGCGCCGGCCGTATTTCCTCGGCGGCGCGATCCTCGCCACGCTCGCCCTGATCGCCATGCCGAACGCGCCGGCGCTGTGGATCGCGGCGGCGCTCTTGTGGCTGCTCGATGCCTCGATCAACGTGTCGATGGAGCCGTTCCGCGCCTTCGTCGGCGATCAGCTTCCCTCCGCGCAGCGGCCGACCGGCTACGCGATGCAGAGCTTCTTCATCGGCGTCGGCTCGGTGGTCGCCAGCCTGCTGCCTTGGCTGTTCGCCAAGTGGGGCTTCGCCAACACCGCGGCGAGCGGCGTGCCGGCGACGGTGCACTACGCCTTCTACGCCGGCGCCGCGGCCCTGTTCGGCGCGATCCTCTGGACCGTGCTGTCCAGCCGCGAATATCCGCCGGAGACTTTGCTCGCGTTCGACGACGCCCACCCCACCACGCCGTCCGCGACATCGGCCGGCGCGCCGCGCACCGGCTGGGCGTGGCTCGCCGCGGGTGTGGCGCTCGGCGCGTGGGTGACCTTCGCCCACGCCGACCGCCAGTTATATCTGCTCGCCGGCGGGCTCGCCGCGTTCGGCGCGCTCAAGCTCGCCGCCACGCACCGCCGCGCGCCGCGCCTGCTCGCCGACCTCGCCGCCGATCTCGAGGCCATGCCGGCGACCATGCGGCGCCTCGCGGTGGTGCAGTTCTTCTCCTGGTTCGCGCTGTTCGCGATGTGGATCTACACCACCGCGGCGGTGACCGAAGTACACTTTGCAACAAAGGATACCCAGTCCGCCGCCTACAACGAGGGCGCCAACTGGGTCGGCGTGCTGTTCGCCGCCTACAATGCCTTCGCCGCGCTCGCCGCGCTCGTCATCCCATGGATGACACGCCGCCTCGGCACGCGCCTGGCGCATCTCGTCAACCTCTGCCTGGGCGGCGCGGGGCTCGCCTCGTTCCTGCTGATCCGCGATCCGGACTGGCTGCTCGCGGCGATGGTCGGCGTCGGCTTCGCCTGGGCCTCGATCCTGTCGCTGCCCTACGCGCTGCTCGCCGACAGCCTGCCGGCCGAGCGCATGGGCGTGTACATGGGCATCTTCAATTTCTTCATCGTCATTCCGCAGTTGCTCGCGGCGAGCGTGCTCGGCGTGCTGCTCCGGACGTTCTTCGGCGGCGCGCCGATCTACGCGCTGCTGATCGGTGGCCTGAGCTGGGTCGTGGCCGGGCTGTGCACGCTGCGGGTCAAGGAGGAGGCGAGATGAAAAGCGCGAGCGGTGAGCGGTCAGCGGTGAGCGGCAGGAGCACAGAGCGCCGTGGCGCCGGTCTGCTTCTCCGGTTCATTGCTCACGGAGCATGCGCTCGCCGTTCGCGTCGTCATTCCAGAGCACCGCGCACCGTTCTTCGCGCGCTGCTTGCGCTGTTCGCGTTGGCGCTCGGCGCTTGCGCAACAACGTCCAAACCCGGCCTTCCCGCCCACGTCTACGGCACGCGCGAGCCGTTCGCGAGCGAGGCGATCTACTTCGTCGTCACCGACCGTTTCGTCGACGGCGATCCCGGCAACGACCACCGCGACCAGGGCGGCGCCTGGCGCACCTTCGACATCCCGATCGCGGGCCCCGACGGCGAGACCGACAACATCGGCTATCTCGGCGGCGACTTCAAGGGCATTCTCGACAACGCCGATTATCTGCGCGATCTCGGCTTCAGCGCGGTGTGGATCACGCCGATCACCGACAATCCGGACGAGGCGTTCAGCGGCGGCGAGCCGATCCACTGGGGCAGCGGGCTGGCCGATCACGGCAAGACCGGCTACCACGGCTACTGGAGCGACAACTTCTACGTGCTCGACGAACACCTGCCGAGCGCGGACCTCGACTTCGCGCAATTCACCCGGCGCATGCGCGAGCAGGGTCTCAAGATCGTGCTCGACATCGTCGCCAATCACGGTTCGCCGGCCTGGACCATGCCGGTGACGCAGCCGAAGTTCGGCCAGTTGTTCGATGCGCAGGGCCGGTTGGTCGCCGATCACCAGAACCTGCCGCCGGAAAAACTCGATCCGCGGCACAACCCGCTGCACGCGTTCTACAAGACCACGCCGATCCTCGCGCAATTGGCGAACTTCGACGACGCCAATCCGGCGGTGCTCGATTACTGCGTGAACGCCTACGCGCAGTGGATCGAACAGGGCGCGGCGGCGTTCCGCATCGACGCGGTGGGCCTGACGCCGGCGGCGTACTGGAAGCGATTCGGCGACCGCATCCGCGCGCGGCATCCGGGCTTCTTCCTGTTCGGCGAATACTTCGAGTACGACGCCGACAAGATCGCGCCGTACACGCGCGCCGACGGTGGCAATATCTCGCTGCTCGACTTTCCGCTGCGCGGCCGCTTGCAGCAGGTGTTCGAACATCCCGGCAGCGACTTCGCCCTGCTCGAACCGGCGCTGCATCTGGACGACGGCCTGTACCGCAACCCCTACGAGCTCGTGACGTTCTACGACAACCACGACATAGCGCGGTTGAACGCGAGCGATGCCGGCTTCATCGACGCGCACAACTGGTTGTTCACCGCGCGCGGCATTCCGGTGGTCTACTACGGTTCGGAGATCGGCTTCATGCGCGGCCGCGCCGAACACGCCGGCAACCGCAACTATCTCGGCCAGCAACGCATCGACGCCGCGCCCGCCAGTCCGATCTACCGCAACCTGAAACGCATCGCCAACCTGCGCAAGGGCTCCGTCGCGCTGCAGAAGGGCGTGCAGCTCGACGTCGAGCTGAAGGGCGATCGCGCGATCTTCTATCGCGTCTACGAGAACGACGACGCCACGCAAACGGCGCTGGTGCTGCTCAACAAGGGCGACACGGCGCAGACCTTCGAGGTGCGGCAGTACCTGCAACCGGGCGACTGGCGCGACGGCTTCAGCGGCGCGGTGCGCCACGTCGGCGCGGCGCTGCAGACCAGCGTGCCGGCGCACGGGGTCGAAGTATACTTTTACGACCGGCCGCTGACCCGCGCCGATCTGCGCGCGCGTCTGGCCGAGTCGATGCGGCGGTTGCCGCGCTGAGGCTCAGCGCCGGAGCACGATCTCGCGCGCGCCGGTCGGCGGCAGCGGTACGCGGAGGCGCCGCCGCGCGGCATCGAACGCGACCCCGCGCACGTTCCGGCCGTCCACCCGCACCGCGGTCGGCGCCTCGACGCCGACGAATTCGACCGCAGCCACGTGCGGGAACCGATCCGCTCCGCGGCTCTCGAGCCGCACGCGCCCGTCGCGCACGCGCAGCTCGGTGCGCCGCGCCTCGCCGTGCAGGTAGGCGTAGCCGTCGCCCGCGTCCTGGTAGATCTCGCCCTCGCCGTCGGCGCCGGGTGCGACGACGAGGATCGGCGGCACGCGCGCCATCTCGCCGGTGTGCTGCACCACCGGCTGCACCGGAATCGCCGCGCCGGCGCGCAGGAACAGCGGCAGGCGATCAAGCGGCGCGGACACCTCGGCGTCGCTGCCGCCGGCGTGGCGCGTGCCGTCCCACCAGTCGAACCAGTCCGCGCCCGCCGGGAAGTACACGCGCCGCGCGCGCGCGTGCTCGCGCAGCACCGGCGCGACGAGCAGGTCGCCGCCGAGCAGGAATTCGTCGTCGACGAGCAGACCGCGCGTGTCGTCGGGATACTCGAACCACAGCGGTCGCAGCACTGGATCGCCGCGCGCCGCCTGGTCGGCGAACAGAGTATACAAATACGGCAGCAGCCGGTAGCGCAGCTCGATCGTCGCCCGATCGATGTCCGTGATTTCCGCGCCGAACGACCACGGCTCGCGCGGCTCGGTGTCGATCGCCGAATGCGTGCGCAGGAACGGCGTCAGCGCCGCGGCCTGCAGCCAGCGCGCGTACAGCTCGCCGTCCGGCGAGCCGACGAACCCGCCGACGTCGGCGCCGACCAACGGCACGCCGGAGACGGACAGGTTCGTCAGCATCGGCAGGCTGAGCGCCAGATCCTCCCAGGTCGCGGCGTTGTCGCCGGTCCACACCGCGGCGTAGCGCTGGATGCCGGCGTAGCCGGCGCGGGTCAGCACGAACGGCCGTCGCGCCGGGCGCAGCCGCTGCACGCCCTCGAACGTGGCGCGCGCCATCTGCATGCCGTAGACGTTGTGGTAGCGCGCGTGCGGTCCGGGATCGCCGTCGCCGGCCAGCGGCGCGTCGGCCGGAAACGTCTTGCGCGGATCGTGCAGCAGCACCGGGCCGGCGGTCTCCGGCGGCACGAACGTCGCCGGCTCGTTCATGTCGTTCCAGAAGCCGTCCACGCCCTGGGCGATGAAGCCGGCGTACAACGAGCCGAACCAGGCGCGCGCGGCGGCGTCGGTGAAATCGGGAAAGGCGCAGCGTCCCGGCCAGACCAGCGCGTCGAGCTCCTCCCCGCGCGCCGTGCGCACGAACGCGCCGCGCGCCCGACCGTCGCGGTAGATCGCGTAGCCCTCGTCCTGCTTGATGCCCGGATCGACGATGGTGACGGCATGAAAGCCCTGCGCGTGCAGCTCGACGAGCAGCCCGCGCGGATCGGGGAAATCGGTCGGCGACCAGGTGAAGATGCGGTAGCCGTCCATGTAGCCGATGTCGAAGTAGATCACGTCGGCGGGAATGCGCCGCTCGCGAAACGTGCGCGCGATCTCGCGCACCTTCGCATCCGGCGTGTACGAATAGCGCGACTGCTGGTAGCCGAGCGCCCACAACGGCGGCAGCGGGCCGCGGCCGGTACGCGCGGTGTAGGCGCGCAGCACCTCGCGCGGGCGGTGCGCGCGGCCGCCGCCGAACACGGTGTAGTCGAGCTCGCCGCCGGCGACGCCGAAGGTATAGCGCGCCGGATCGGTCTTGCCCATGTCGAAGTGGCTCCGCCCGGGGTGGTCGAGGAACAGGCCGTAGCTTCGCCCCGCGTGCAGCGCGATGAAGAACGGGATCGACTGGTACAGCGGGTCGACGCCGGCACCGTAGCCCGGCGTGTCCGAGTTCCACATGGTGAGGTATTGCTGATGCCGCGACAGCGGCAGCGCCTTCTCGCCGAAGCCGTAGTACAGCTCGGTCGCGGCGCGTTGTTTCGCGGTCTCGATCGCGCCGGTTGCCGGATCGAACGCGGTCGGCCGCGCCGGATCGTCGGCGACGACGAGGCCGCCGTCGGCGTCGCGGATCTCGAGTGCAAGGTTCGGGCGTTCGACCACGACCACGCGCAGCGCATCGGCCGCGCGTGCGTGCAGGGCGATCGTTCCCATCGCGTCCGGCGCCTCGACGACGAGCGGGAGCGCCGAACTCGGCGCGGCGACCGCGTAAGAGAAATCGCGCGCGAATGTCCCGCTCGGCGCCACGCGGATGCGCACCGCATCCGCGGCGGGGAAAACGATGCGAACGCGCGCGCCGCTCGCGGTCAGCAGATCCAGCCGATCGCCCGCAAGCTCCGTCCGCTCCACCGGACCGAGCGCGGTCCAGGCCGCGACGGCCGGTTGCGCAACGAGCAACAGAGCCGCCGGCAACCAGCGGCGCGCGACGGAAACGCGCGGCATGTTCCGATTCCTTCTCGCCCCGAGCCGGGCATCGCAGCGAAGCCTACCCAAGGATTTCCGGCGGTCGGCACCTACGCCGCATGAATACGTATGCAACAAATTGTTTACATTTTGCCTTGCGTCTACCCTTGCTTGCGGCGACCGATCGCGCGTCCGACGTGCGCGCGCCGTACACAACCATTCGATCCAAGGGGAGAACCAATCATGCTGAAGCCGAACTTGCTGGCGCTGGCGGTGGCCTCGGTGCTCGCCGGCAGCGCCGCGGCGTACGCGGCGGACGAGGCCGCCAACGGCGGCGCGCCGAACGCGCAACCGGCGCGTCCGGACACCGCCAACGCCGCGGACCAGGCCACCGGCGATCAGGCCGGCGCGAGCAAGGCGACCGACGAGAGCACGGTGAACCTGGCCGAGATCAAGGTCACCGGCGTGCGCGCCGCGATCGAGGAGGCGATCTCGATCAAGCTCAATTCCAACCAGATCGTCGAGGCGATCTCGGCCGAGGACATCGGCAAGCTGCCGGACAACTCGATCGCCGAATCGCTGGCGCGTCTGCCCGGCATCACCGCGCAGCGCGTCAACGGCCGCGCCCAGACGCTCAGCATCCGCGGCTTCTCCGGCGATTTCAACGGCACCCTGTTGAACGGTCGCGAACAGGTGTCCACCGGCGACAACCGCGCGGTCGAGTTCGATCAGTATCCGTCCGAACTGCTGAGCGGCGTGGTGGTGTACAAGACGCCGAACGCCGCGCTGATCGGCCAGGGCATCTCCGGCACGGTCGACATGCAATCGGTGCGGCCGCTCGATTTCGAACAGCGCGTGATCCAGCTCGGCGCGCGCGGCGAGCGCAATTCCACCGGCAGCATCAACCCCGACACCAGCGACACCGGCTACCGCATCAACGCCTCCTACATCGACCAGTTTCTCGACCACACCCTCGGCGTCGCGGTCGGCTTCGCCCGCCTGCGCTCGCCGGTGCAGGACCAGCGCTGGGAGGCGTGGGGCTATCCGAAGATCGACGTCAACGGCCAGCAGGTGCAGGCGCTCGGCGGCTTCAAGATCTATCCCGATTCGGTCGAGGGCACGCGCGATGCGCTGCTCGGCACGCTCGAATGGCGGCCGAACGAGCAGTTCACCAGCACCCTCGACATCTACTACTCCAAGTTCAACCAGGACACGATCTTCCGCGGTCTCGAGGCCGGCCTGGTGTGGGGCGCGAACACCCATCTCGTCAATCCGATCGTCAGCAACGGCCAGCTCACCGGCGGCACCTGGCAGAACGTCAAGCCGGTGGTGCGCGACGAGCTCGACCACCACGACGACAAGATCCGCGAGATCGGCTGGAACAACAAGTTCCGCTTCGGCAACGGCTGGACCGCGGTCGCCGATCTCAGCTACGGCAAGGCCAACAGCAAGCAGTCCCTGCTCGAGGAATACGCCGGCACGGTGCCCGGTACGCCCGGCGCGACCGATACTTGGGACTTCACGATCAACCCGACCACCGGCGTGCCGATCATCCACACCGGCATCAACTACGAGGATCCGAACCTCATCAAGCTGGTCGATTCCGGCGGCTGGGGCCAGGACGGCTACCTCAAGTTCCCGAAGACCAGCGACGAACTGAAGGCCGCGCGGTTCGACCTGCTGCGCGACATCAACAGTCCGGTCAGCCGCCTCGACGTCGGCATCAACTGGAACCAGCGCACCAAGACCCGCGTGTCGCCCGAATACCTGGTCGATTTCCCGGCTGGCGTCGGCAGCCACGCCGACGTGCCGAGCAACTGCATCGTCGATCCGGTGGACTTGAGCCTGGTCGGCATCCCCGGCGCGCTGAGCTGGGACGACAACTGCGTGTTCCCGCTGTACACGCTGCAGGCGAAACAGCACCAGGACATCCTCAACAAGGACTGGACGGTCAACGAGAAGGTGGCGACCGGCTACGTCATGTTCGATCTCGACACCGAGCTCGCCGGCAATCCGCTGCGCGGCAACTTCGGCGCGCAGTACGTGCACGTCGACCAGCACTCCGACGCCTTCAGCGCCGCCTTGACCGACGGCAGCCTGAGCGGTTCCGTGCCGACCCGCGCCGGCACGAGCTACCACAATTTCCTGCCGAGCGTGAACCTGGTCTGGTCGCTGCCGGCCGACAACGTCGTCCGTTTCGGCGCCGGCAAGGAGATCGCCCGGCCGCGGCTGGACTACATGCGCGCCAGCAAGAGCTATTCGCTGTCGGCGACCGGCATCGTCGATGGTTTGCCGACGACGACCTGCACGCGCACCTCCGACCAGGCCACGGTGACCTGCCAGTGGCAGGCGAGCGGCGGCAACCCCACCCTGCGCCCGTTCGTGGCCAACGCCTACGATCTGTCCTGGGAGAAATACTGGAGCACCAAGGCCTACGTCTCCGCCGCGTTCTTCTACAAGCAGCTCAAGACCTACGTCTACAACCAGAAGGAGCCGTTCGATTTCACCGGCATCCCGAATCCGACCGAAGGCGCGCTGGTGCCGGCCGGGACGCAGGGCTTCATCGACCAGCCGATCAACGGCACCGGCGGCTACATGCGCGGCTACGAGCTCACCGCGTCGATGCCGCTCGACATCCTGTGGGGTCCGCTCGAGGGCTTCGGTGTGCAGGTGAGCTACGGCGACACCCACAGCTCGATCAATCCGAACGGGCCGGGCTCGCCGTCGAGTCCGTTCCCGGGCCTGTCGAAGTACGTGTTCAACGCCATCGTCTACTACGAGAAGGGCGGCTTCTCGGCGCGCGTCGCCGAGCGGCATCGCTCCGACTTCCTCGGCGAGGTGCAGGGCTTCGGCGCCGATCGCAGTTTCCGCGACATCCAGGCGGAGACCGTGGTCGATCTGCAGCTCGGCTATCGCATCGACGAGGGCCGCTTCAAGGGCCTGGGCTTCCTGTTCCAGGTCAACAACCTGACCAACGAGCCGTACCGCGAGTACTACAACGTGCGCAGCCAGCCGCAGCAGTACACCCTGTACGGACGGCAATACCTGCTCGGCGTGACCTACAAGTTCTGACCCGCGCCGCCCTGCCAGACCCCGCCGCGGCGACGCGGCGGGGTCTGCTTTCAGTAGACTTGAGGTATGAGCGAGCGCGTCACCCGCATCGTCATCGCCGGCGGCGGCACCGCCGGCTGGATGACCGCGGCAGCCTTGTCCAAGGTGCTGAGCCGGGACTATTCGATCCGGCTGGTCGAATCCGACGAGATCGGCATCGTCGGCGTCGGCGAGGCGACCATTCCGCAGATCAAGCTGTTCAACAACGTCCTCGAACTCGACGAGGCCGACTTCGTGCGCCGCACCCAGGGCACGTTCAAGCTCGGCATCCAGTTCGTCGACTGGGCGCGGCGCGGCGACCGCTACATCCACGGCTTCGGCACGATCGGCCAGGACCTGGGCGTCATCCCGTTCCACCACTACTGGCTCAAGCGCTTCCGCCAGGGCAAGGCCGCCGAGATCGGCGCCTATTCGATCAACACCGCCGCCGCGGTCGCCGACAAGTTCCTCAACACCGCGAACGTGCCGAATTCGCCGCTGACGAGCGTCGCCTACGCCTACCATTTCGACGCCGGCCTGTACGCGCGCTACCTGCGCGCCTACGCCGAGGCGCGCGGCGTGCGGCGCACCGAGGGCAAGATCGTCGGCGTCGAGCAGCACGGCGAGAGCGGATTCGTCACCGCGCTGCGTCTGGCGAGCGGCGAGCGCATCGACGGCGAATTGTTCATCGACTGCTCCGGCTTCCGCGGCCTGCTGATCGAGCAGACCTTGAAGACCGGCTACGAGGACTGGACGCACTGGCTGCCGTGCAACCGCGCGCTGGCCGTGCCGAGCGCGAACGTCGGCCCGCCGACGCCGTACACCCGCGCCAGCGCGCGCACCGCCGGCTGGCAGTGGCGCATTCCGCTGCAGCACCGCACCGGCAACGGCTACGTCTATTCGAGCGAATACCTCTCCGACGACGAGGCCGCGGCGACGCTGCTCGCCCATCTCGACGGCCCGGCGCTGGCCGAGCCGCGGCCGCTGCGCTTCGTCACCGGCCGCCGGCGCAAGTTCTGGAACAAGAACGTGGTCGCGATCGGGCTGTCCAGCGGCTTCATGGAGCCGCTCGAATCGACCAGCATCCATCTGATCCAGGCGAGCATCGCGCGGCTGATCAGCTTCTTCCCCGATGCCGGCTTCAGCGACCTGCTGATCGAGCGCTACAACCGCCAGTCGGTGTTCGAGTGGGAGCGCATCCGCGATTTCCTGATCCTGCACTACCACGCCACCGAACGCGACGACACGCCGTTCTGGAACTACTGCCGCACCATGTCGATCCCGCCGACGCTCGCGGACAACCTCGCGCTGTTCGGCGAGAGCGGCCGCTTCTATCGCGAGAGCGACGAGCTGTTCGCGGTGACGAGCTGGGTGCAGGTGATGCTCGGCCAGCGCATCCTGCCGCGCAGCTACCACCCGATGGTCGATCTGCTGAGCGACGCCGAACTCGGCGAATTCGTCGACGGCATCCAGGCGCTGATGCAGCGCTGCGTGGCGGTGATGCCGAGCCACGCCGAATTCATCGCGCGCTATTGCGCGGCCGACGCGATCGCGGCCTAGCGCCTCGGGTCGCCGGTCGCCGGCACAGAAAGAATCCGTTCAGCGTGAGCCGGCCGCGACGCGAATTCGAGCGGCGGCGGCGCCATCTCAGCGTGCATCGGCGAACAGCCACAACACGGCGCGCGGAAACGCCGCGCGCCAGGCCGCCTCGTTGTGCGCGGCCTGCGGCGCGATGTCGACGCGGAGCTTGGCCTCCGGAAACCCGCGGCGCCGGAGCGTGGCGACGATGGCGTCGAGATCCGGCAGCATGCGCTCGCTCTCCTGGCCGCCGGCGTAGAAGTACAGTCGCACATCGCGCGGCAGCGGGTGGCTGGCGGTGTAGTCGAACACCGCCGGCGCGTACCAGTACGCCGGCGAGAAGATGCCGGCGGCGCCGAACACCTGCGGGTACTCGAAGATCGCGTAGTGCGAGACGAGGCCGCCGAGCGAACTGCCGAGGATCGCGGTGTGCGCGCGATCCGGCCGGGTGCGGTAATGCGCGTCGATCCATGGCTTGACCACATCGACCACGAATTTCAGGTACTGCGCGCCTTCGCCGGGCACGTGCTCCGGGCTTTCCCACGGATTGAGCTCGACCACGCGCCGCTCGCCGCCGTGGTCGATGCCGACCACGATCAATTCCAGCTTGTGCGTGCGCGCCAGTTCGTTGAGCGTCTCGTCCACGCCCCATTCGCCGACGTAGGACGTCGCATCGTCGAACAGGTTCTGGCCGTCGTGCATGTACAGCACCGGATAGCGGCGGCGCGAGCGTTCGTAGCCGGGCGGCAGATAGACGCGGATGGTGCGGGTGCGCTCGAGGCCGGGCATGGGGAGCGGCGCCAGCACGTGCACGTTCGGCTGGGCCGTGCTCGCGCGCGGCGGCGCCGCGGCCGCGCACGGCACGAGCAGGGCGAACCACCAGGCGAGCAGCGTCTTCATCGCCGGATCAACACGACCCCGAATTGCGCCGGCACCGTGAACCGGACCGTCGCATCACGCGCGCGCACGCGCGTGCCGCCGAGCGCATCGACGAACGTCGCGTCGGCGAGCGCACGCGGCAGCGACAGCGTCACCTCGTGCGGCGCGATGTCGTTATTGGTCGCGGTGATCGCCGACGTCGCGCCGTCGCGGCGCAGCAGCACGATCAGGTGCTGGTCGAGCTGGAGCGGCGCATCGATGCTGCCGTGGCGCAGCACCGCATGGCGATGGCGCAGCGCGATCAGACGGCGGAATTGCTCGCGCAGGGCCCGATCCGGCCGGCCGCCGAGATCGGGCCAGGGGTAGGGGCCGCGATTGTCCGGATCCTCGCCGCCGGTCATGCCGACCTCGTCGCCGTAATACACCGTCGGCGCGCCGGGAAAGATCATCTGGAACAGCACGGCGAGCCGCAGCCGGCGCTTGGCAAGGGCGATCGTCGCCGGATCGGCGTGGGCGTCGCGATAGCCGAACTCGTACAGCGCGCGCGGCGAATCGTGGGTGGACAGGAGATTCATCAGCGCATAGAACGCCGGCGGCGGATAGGTCTCGCGCATCAGCTCGAGCGCGGCGTAGCTCGCGCGCGCGTCGGCGCCGGCGGCGTAGGCCTGCACCGCGTTGCGGAACACATAGTTCATGGTCGAATCGAACTCGTCGCCGAGGAAGAACTTCGCCGCCTCGAACTGCACCTCGGCGATGGCGAGCGCATCCGGCCGATGGCCCTTCACCGCCGCGCGCCATTCGCGCCAGAAATCGTCCGGCACCCACGGCGCGACGTCCATGCGCCAGCCGTCGGCGCCGCGATAGAGCCAGAGCTTCATCACCGCATCGGGCGCGCCGTAGGCGAAGGCGCGGAAGCTCGGCGCGGACTTGTCGAGTTCAGGCAGGTCGGCGGCACCGGCCCAGCCGCGGTACTGGCGCTCGGGCTCGCGCGCCGTCGGGTCGAAGCGGTACCAGCTCGCGTAGGGCGAGTCCGGCTGGATGTGGCCGCCCTTGAACGCGCCGAGGCCGGGATACTTGGCGTAGCGGTCGAAGTAGATCGAATCGCTGCCGGTGTGATTGAGCGAGGTGTCGAGCACCAGGCGCATCCCGCGCGCGTGCGCCGCGCGCACCAGCCGCGCGAACGCGGCGTTGCCGCCGAAGTGCGGATCGACGTTGCGGTAGTCGGCGGTGTCGTACTTGTGGTTGCTGACGGCGCGGAAGATCGGCGTGAGGTACAGCGTGTTCGCGCCGAGCGCGCGGATCTCGCCGAGCTTCGCGCTGATGCCGTCGAGATCGCCGCCGAAGAAGTCGTTGCCGGCGAGATCGTCGGAACCGTCGCCGGAATGCGGCCGCCACGGCCGCTCCAGCCAGTGCGTGTGCACCTCGACCGATCGGTCGTGGAAGGTGCCGGGGCCGGGCCGCGGGTCGTTGTTCGGATCGCCGTTGCGGAAGCGTTCGGGAAAAATGTAATAGTATACAATGTCGCGCGCCCAGTCCGGCACGCGGAAGTCGGCGCGGTACACGGTCTGGCGGAAGCGGCGGATGCGTGCGGCGTCCGTCGGCAGCGGCGCGACCGCGCCGAGGCCGTTCGCGCCGAGCTCGCGCGTCCACGGGATCGGCGCGGCGTTGTTCTGGTAGACGTAGCGCCGGCCGCCGATGCCGACGAGGAAGTAGTAGCCGTAGACACCGATCTCGTCGAAGCGCCAGGCGCCGCGCCAGACCTCGCCGTCCGCCGTCGCCTCGCGCGCGAGCGGCACGCGCGCGACCTCGTCGTAGGCCAGCACCTCCTGCGGTCCTTCCAGGCGCCGGCGCTCGATCACCAGCGTGGCGGCGTCGATGCCGCGCGCCGCGTGCAGGCCGAACGCGATGGTGCCGCCGGCAGTGACCGCGCCGAACGGCGTCTTGTCGGCGTGGTCGCGCGAATCGAAGCGCAGGCTGCGCGCGACCGCATCGTCGACCGGCGCGGCGTCGGGATCGTCGAAGCTCGGCGGACCGATGGTCAGCCGCGGCGCCGCGGCGTCGGCGAAGTCCAGCCGCAGGGTGTAGGCGCCGTCGAAATCGAACACCAGATTGCCGCCGCCGCCGCGCGCGGCGTTGCGCAGCGTGCGGGTCTCGCCGAGCCGGAGTTCGCCGCGTTCGCCCGCGGCGACGCCGAAATTGAGCTCGCCGCCGAAGCGGGCATCGGTGACGCGGAATTCGTGGCGGCCGTGCAGCGCAACGTTGAGCAGATAGGCGTTGCAGACGTAGCGAAACGCCAGATCCTCGCGCGGCGTCCAGGTGGTCATGCTGCCGCGCAGGAACAGCGGCCCGGCGACCGGCGGCGGCGTGCATGCGCTGGACGCGCGGCCGGGCTGCGCGCTAACCGGCGGCGGTGCGCGGCAGCCCGCCAGCGCCGCGACCAGCAGGCCGAGACCACAGCAGACGACACGGAGCGGGGCGACGGGCATGGACGGCGGCACGGTTACGGAAGCGGCAAGCGTAGAAACGCCACGGCCGCACGGCAACCGCCTGCATACGAATTCAGCGTGCCGGATTCAATCGCGCCGGGTGGAGCCGCGCACCACCAGCGACACCGGGATGGCCCGGTTCTCCACCGGCTCGTTGTGGATCAGCTTGATCAGCGTCTCCACCAGGATGCGGCCGGCGGCCTTGGTGTCCTGCTGCACCGTGGTCAGCGGCGGATCGACGAAACCGGCGAGCGGAATGTCGTCGAAGCCGGTGACCAGCACGTCGTCCGGCACCTTGAGTCCGCGCGCCGCCAGCGCCTTCATCGCGCCGATGGCGATGAGATCGCTCGCCGCGCAGATCGCGTCGGGCCGGATGCCGCGTGCGAGCAGCGCGCTCGCCGCCTCGTGGCCGGACTGCTCCGAGGAGATGGCGTCGACCTGCAGCGCCGGATCGACGTGCAGCCCGGCGGCGCGCAACGCCGCGCTGTGGCCGCGATAGCGTTCGAGGAATTCCGGGTAGTGGATCGAGGCGTCGCCGAGAAAAGCGATGCGCGCGGCGCCGCAGGTGAGCAGGTGCCGCGTCGCCTCGTAGCCGCCGCGGTAGTTGTCGCTGCACACCGAGACCTCAGGTTGGTCCGGCAGCACCGCCCCCCAGCGCACGAAATGGATGCCGCGCGCGATCAGGTATTGCAGGCGCGAGCGGTAATCCTGGTAGTCGCCGTAGCCGAGCAGGAGGATGCCGTCGGCCCTGTGGCTGTCCTCGAAGCCGGCCTGCCAGTCGTCGTTGGCCGGCTGCTGGAACGAAACCAGCAGATCGTAGCTGCGCTCCGCGCAGGCGCGCGTGATCGAGGCCAGCATCGAGACGAAGAACGGGTTGATCAGCGAATCGTCCGGCGCCGGGTCCTCGAAGATCAGCAGCGCCAGCGTGCCGCAATGTTTGCTGCGCAGGCTGGAGGCGTGCTTGTCGACGGTGTAGTGGAGTTCGCGCGCGATCTTGAGGATGCGCGCGCGCGTCGCCTCGCTCACCATCGGACTGCCGCGCAGCGCGCGCGACACCGTCGGTTGGGATACGCCGGCCAGATGCGCGATCACCAGCGACGTGGCTTTTTCCTTGCTGCGAATGGTCGCTCTCCCCACGGCGCGATGCCGCCGCCGTGCCCTGTCACCGTGTCGTATTCTGCCAGAGTCGGGTTCGACGAATCGTGCGCTGCGTTCGCCGCCGTGCTGCGCAGCAGCATTTGCGGCGACGAGACTGCATACCTATTCATGCGCCGCGGAGGCCGCGGGCTCACTACACTCGAAGAGTTGTCTCGCCGTCGCCGATTCGCGCGCCGGCGAGGCGCGATCGTATCGCAAGCCCGGGAGCCTCCGCCGTCATGCAGCTTGCCGCCATCGACGGAAACATCGTCGTCGTCTACGCCGTGGCGATCTTCGGCCTGGCGCACTGGGTGTCGCGCGGCCGCGCGCGCACCTCCACCGATTACTTCCTCGCCTCGCGTTCGCTGCCGTGGTGGGCGATCGGCGCCTCGCTGATCGCCGCCAACATCTCCGCCGAGCAGATCGTCGGCATGTCGGGATCGGGCTACGCGATCGGTCTCGCCATCGCCTCCTACGAATGGATGGCAGCGTTGACCCTGGTGATCGTCGGCAAGTGGTTCCTGCCGATCTTCCTCAAGAACCGCATCGACACCATGCCGCAGTTCCTCGAGCGCCGCTATGGCGCGCGCCTGCGCACGCTGATGGCGGTGTTCTGGCTCGCCCTGTACGTGTTCGTCAATCTGACCTCGATCCTCTGGCTGGGCTCGATCGCGGTCAATCGCGTGGCCGGCGTCGATCAGGACCTCGCGCTCGTCGCGCTCGGCCTGTTCGCGCTGTGCTATCAGCTCGCCGGCGGACTGCGCGCGGTGGCGCTCACCGACATCGTGCAGGTCTCGCTGCTGGTGCTCGGCGGATTGCTGGTGTCCGGCATCACGCTCGCGCGCATCGGCGAGGGCGCCGGCATCGCCGCCGGCTTCGCCGCGCTGGTCGCGCGCGCGCCGGAGCATTTCCACATGATCCTCGGCCCCGACGATCCGCACTACAAGGAATTGCCGGGCCTGTCGGTGCTGCTCGGCGGCATGTGGATCGCGAACCTGAGCTATTGGGGCTGCAATCAGTACATCGTGCAGCGCGCACTCGCGGCCAAGAGCCTGGCCGAGGCGCAGAAGGGCGTGATCTTCGCCGCCTATCTCAAACTGCTGATGCCGCTGGTCATCGTCCTGCCCGGCATCGCCGCGGTGGTGCTGGCGCCGGACCTCCCGCATGCCGATCAGGCGTATCCGGCGATGCTGCGGCTGCTGCCGCCGGGCCTGGTCGGCCTGGTGTTCGCCGCGCTGATCGCCGCGGTGGTGGCCTCGACCGCTTCGAAGATCAACTCCATCGCCACGATCTTCACCCTCGACATCTACGCCAAGCTCGGCGCGGCGAAGGACGAGCGTCGGCTGGTCGTCGTCGGCCGCCTGGCCGCCTGCGCCGCGATCCTGCTCGCCATCCTGAGCGCGCGGCCGCTGCTCGGCAGCTTCGATCAGGCGTTCCAGTACATCCAGGAATACACCGGCTTCTTCACGCCCGGCATCGTCGTCATCTTCCTGCTCGGCCTGTTCTGGCCGCGCGCCACCGAGGCCGGCGCGCTCGCCGCCGCGGCGGGCTCGTTCGTGCTCTCCATCGCACTCAAGGCACTGTGGCCGTCGCTGCCCTTCCTCGACCGCATGGGCCTGGTGTTCCTGCTCGCCCTCGCCGCCGCCGTGGCGATCTCGCTCCGCCGGCCGACGCCGCACGCCGGCAGCCGCATCGACACCCGCGTCGATTACCGCACCTCCCCGGCCTTCAACCTCGGCGCCCTCGGCGTGATCGCGATCCTCACGGCGTTGTATGCGGTGTGGTGGTAGCCGCAATGGCTACCGCAACCAAGCCCGCTGCGCTCGAACGCCGCAATCCGTTCCGCCCACAGCCGCGCCTTCGCCTCATCCCGCTTCGCCTGCATCGCCACGCCTCCTCGATCTGGAAGTGCGAGCGTGCTCAACTCAATCGATCAGGACAAGGTGGGGAGGCCGGACGGTTACCGCCATTCGCCCGCCGGCCGAGCCCGCTGCGCTCGAACGCCGCGATTCGCTCCGCCCACAGCCGCGCCTTCGCCTCGTCCCGCTTCGCCTGCATCGCCACGCCTCCTCGATCTGGAAGTGCGAGCGTGCTCAACTCAATCGATCAGGACAAGGTGGGGAGGCCGGACGGTTACAAGCAAAAGGGGCGCATCGCGCCCCTTTTGGCTGCCATCGCAAGATGCGTCGGGTGTGCCTGATCTGCCAATCATCGTAGTAGCGATCGACCTGCCATACACGACACAAACGACAACGCAAGGAAAAACAGGTACTGTGGCAATACGAATAGCCGTAGGTAAGTCGTGTTGAAAAGAATGGCGTATCGATCCGCAGCCCCCGACGAATTACTGAGCGACCACACGGAGGTCAAAACTAGCAGCGAAACCAATGTTGCGATAAGCGCGATGCACACAGATAAAACGACACCCTTCAGAATGAGGCGACACATTTCACTCTCCTCCACCTTCACAGCCGAACGCCATCACGCCAGTGAATGGGTTTCGACAAGAGGCACACGGACTCCCATAGTTATCAGTTACAACTCCGGGCACGAATATCGGCTCAAATATCTCGCGAACCTCTCTGCGCCATAACCCATATTTCCAGACCCATTGGCAATCCTGCTCGCCATTCGGGCAGCGCGAATCTTTTGCAATGCATTCGCGACAAAATGATTTGGTTCTCCGCATGCGTTCCTGGTAGATGTGCCACGCATCCACAAATACGCACGTCGCAGAAAACAGGTTGACGACAGCGTCGATCTTGGAATCCGGATTAGCCACTTTACGGAACGTAGTCCAATCCGTGGTCTCGTCTGGCATCGGAATGCACCATAGGCCCCAACGATCGATGCGGCCCGTGGGTTGGGACGCAACGTAGCTATAAGTGCTCACCCCACCTTTCAACCCGACAGGATCGCTCTCAACATATCGCCCGGTGCCAGGCTCATAGTCCCGGAAGTAGTTGTAGTTCAGCCCCGTTTCGGCATCGAAGTACTGGCCGGGAAGCCGCAGATTCATCACTGTCGACGAATCCGCCACGAGCACATCACACCCAATAGTCCCCCAAGGACGATTGATGGCGCACCGAATGCCATACCTCCGAACAAAGCTGCCGCGATCGTTAACCAGAGCGCAATACTAAAATCTATTCTCAGAAGCAGCACACAAAAGTGCGCCAAAAGGCACACCACGAAAGACAGAAGCGCCACCCCAGCTCCCCGGATAAATCCGTTGATTCGAGTGGCTGCAAGAGAGGACGCTTCAATCAGATTGCGAGAAAAGTAAGCTGACGCTGCTGCGCTAACAATTGGAAACATTGCCAAGTGGGCCATCCCGCCTATCCCTGCGATCTTCAAATCCCTGCCCTCTGGGCCAAAGAAAACATATAGACAAAGATCTGCAATCAGTCCGACCACTAAACCGAGAAGCCCGAATGCGTAAGTGGTGTTCATGTATGCGCCTACCAATATCCGCCGGTGGGGCCACCCATCGCTGCCATCGCATCTTTGCAGGCCGGTAAATCCCAGGGTTTTTTCCGAAGATCAGATACATTCGCACAAATCGTGTAACACAGGACGTGCTTCCGGAATCGGCATTTGTTGCGCTCCTCATCGGGCAAGTTACGACAGTCGGCATCCTCTGTGATCAGACACTTTCGAGTGCAATTAGATGGAGGATTGTCCCCAAAAGATTCGCAGCACTTGCGGGCACTACACGCATACGAATCGCCTTTGCAATTCTTGCACTGGTCGTCGTAGTAAGAGCATTTCGGCGGCCCCCAATCTGGGTACTCAGGTGGCGGCGGTATATATTGCGGATTCGACCATGAGCCATATCCTTCGAGTCCATTCGGATCGAGGTATGCCAGCGGATTGCTGCGAACGTAAGCGTAAGTATTGATGCCAGCCTTAAGTCCTTTTGGATCAGATTCGACGTACCGCCCGGTAGCCGGCTCATAATCCCGGAAGTAGTTGTAGTTGAGCCCGGTTTCGGCATCGAAGTACTGGCCCGGAAAGCGCAGGTTGAACGGGATCGTCTGCACGCTCGGTGGGTTCTCGCCGAAGGCCGCGTCGTCGGCAAAATACTCCCACTTCCAGACCGTCGTGTCACCCGCCGTCGTCGCCCCCGGCTTGACCACCTGCCGCGGCGTGCCGAGTTGATCGGTCTCGATGTAGTACAGCGTGCCGCCGGTGGCGTAGGCGACGGGGGTGCCGTCCAGGTAGACGTACTCAGTACCGATGCCGGTGCTGTAGCGGCCGGGATACTCGCCGAGCAGGTGTCCTGCTTCGTCGTAAGAGAACGCTTCGGTTCCGGTCAACCAGCCAGTTGGCGCACCGGGCAACGGGTTGCAGGTCGGCGGCGTGCACGGAGCGTATTGCATCGTCTGCTTCGACACGCGTTCGCCTCTGCCGGTATAACCGTACACTGCAGAGTAGGCGGTCAGATTGATCTGGCCACCTGCGAGATTCCAACCGCTCAGACGGTTACGATCGTCGTAGCTCAAGGCGGCGGGGCCGCTCAGCGTGTTGCCGTTCGCATCGTAGCTGCGAGCCACGCCGTTCACGGTCGCTAGGTGATGCGTACCCGACGCGTAGGTGTAATTCTGTGCCGCTTGTCCTTGGGGCGTCTTGCTCAGACGATCGCCCGTCAGATCATAGGTGAATCCTAGCAGCGAGGTGCCGCTACCGTTCTGCACGGCAGTTAGACGATACAGCGGATCGTATTGATAGACCTGCGTCGGCGGGTTCGCGCCGACAACGCTACTTGCGTTCGTCAGGTTGCCGAGGGCGTCGACCGTGGCATCGATCACGAGACCGTTCGAATTCGAACTCACGATCTTGTCGATTGCATAGTCACCGTCGTATGTCTTGGCCAACGTGCGCCCATTTCCAAACGTAATCACGTTTTGCGGACCGAACGGGTAGTAAGTCACATTGCTGGCGATGACGATGCTGGATGCATTCGCGTTGGCTTTGTACGATACCGACGTGATGCGCCCGATGCTGTCGCGGCCATAGGTAACGATCGCGCCGCTTGGATAAGTAATTGACAAGAGGCGATCGGCAACACTGTACGTGTAAGTCGTTGTCAGTGTGACACTGGTTGTCAGAGTGGGATTCGGCGCCGCGGTGGTCAACGGCGCAGTCGAACCGCCTCCTTTCACGGAGTTGGCGTTCAACGCCGCCCCGCCGCCTGAACCGCAACCGGCATCGGTCTGGGTGTTGCAGGAATACGTCTCGTAGGTCATTTGCCGCTTTTGGAGCACGTTACCGCGTCGATCGTAGCAATACGTCGTGCTACCGGAGCTGTCCGTGATCGTCGTCAGCCGACCGATGTTGTAGCACCCGGCGGCGGGCTGGTCGTAGGCGTAGGTGACGTTGAGACTCGTCGTCGGATAGCTGATCCCCGTTAACCGATTCAGCGCATCGTAGCTGTACGTGGCCGTGACGCCGCGCGCGTCCGTCTGCGTCTTGCGATTGCCGGCCGCGTCGTAGGTGTAGCCGGTATGGCCGGTGTCGGGGCTGTTGAGATCGGTCAGGTTGTTCAGCCCGTCGTAGGTGTAGTTCGTGGCCAGGCCGTCCGGGTCGGTGACACTGCGCAGGTTGTCGCGCGCGTCGTAGGCGTACTGCGTGGTCGTGTCCCGGGTGGAACCCGTGCCGGCGTGGTCCTGCAGGGTCTTGACCAGGCGATTGAGCGGGTCGTACTGCTGCTCGGTGCCGACGCCATTGCCGTCGACCGAATAGATCGCATTGCCGTTGCCGTCGTAGCCGTCGGTGTAGGTGATGCCGGTGGGCGGCGCATCGGCCGGGTTGGTATAGCGTTGCACGGCGGCGTTCGCACTATTCAGCACCGCGATCAGGTGATTGAGCTGATCGTACTGGCGCGACAGCGAACGCTTGATGTTGCCGCCGGGATCCTTGGTGGTTTCGTTGGTGCGGTTGCCGGCGGCATCCAGCGTGTAGTGAATGGTGTCGTTCAGATTGTCGGCGATGTCGGTGAGCCGGTGCGCGGCATCGTAGGTGTAGGCGAGATACGCGCCGTCCGGCTGCGTGACTTTGGTGACGTTGCCGACGTTGTCGTACGTGAACGTGGTGGTGGCATCCAGCGACGCGTTCGGCGAGCCGTCCGCGTTGGCGCGCACCGTGCGCGTGAGCAGCCAGCCGCGCGGGTGATAGGTCATGTCCGTGTAGGTGCCATTCGCGTCCTGCAGGCGCGTGACGCGGCCGTTCTTGTCGTAGCTCACGTACGTGGTGACCTGGCCGAGCGCATTCGTGACCTTCTGCAGATCGCCGAGATAGTGGCAGGTGCCGCCGAGCGTGGCGCAGCCGGAAAGGTCGGTGGTCTGGTAGTACGTATAGGTGGTGACGTCGGACACATCCGTGCGCGGGCCGTCGACCGATTTCATCAATCCGACCAGCGGGCACGTACCGGCGTTCACGTCGGCCTGCTCACAATACGTGTACGTCCACTGCCGCACGCCGCTCGGCGCGTTCGCGGACGAGCCGCAGGCGTAGTTCGAGGCGCCGCTCGCCGCCGGGTCGATCTCGCAACGCGCCAGCGTCTGGCCACGCGAGTTGTACGCCCACTTCGTCGACGACTCCGTCACGTTGTTCGCGTTGACGACGCTGCGCTGATCCGGCACGCGGAAGTTCGGATTCCACGTCGTGTTGACGGTGCGCTGCGCCACCGTGCCGACCGCCTCCACGCGCTGCGTCTCCAGTCCGCGGGCGTCGTCGTAGGTGTAGTTGGTGGTGACATTGTTGAAATTTGTGGCCGACTGCAAGTAGCCGGATGTGTCGTACGAGATTGACTGCGCACCAGCAGCTCCGCACGAAGGACACACCTCACTGCTACCCGTCATACGCTGCGCGCCCGCAATCAACGCGAAAGAATATGTGACCGTCGATCCCAGCGGTGATGTGACAGTCGAGGATTTGTTCGATGGATACGTGAACGTCCGTTGATTAACCTGACGCGTTGCATCACTCCACAACACAGTGCTCCGTACCTGCCCCGACGGATAATAGGCATAACTAGAATACCGATCGCCGTTTTCTTCAACAATTCCCGTCAGCAGAGTCGAGTCGGTCTGTTGTTCGTATAAGTACGTCCGTTGTCTCGTCACGCCATTCTGGTCGACCCAACTGATTCCACCCAATTGATCCGATGTCGTGTATTGAAACTGCAACTGTTTGCCATTTGGATCGGTCACTGACGCAATATGTGCCTTGTCGGAATCTATAGCAAACGCCAATGAACGGCCGTGATCGTCCGTTACACTGGATAAAATACCCGTAGGATGATGCTGGATCGAAATCGTCCGGCCATCTCGTGTGGTAATAGACTGCAAAACGCCGTTTCGATTATAAATCTCCGTGTCATCATTTTCAGTCACCAAGACGAACCCCGAAGGAGTCGAAGACAGGCGTATGCCAGTCGGAAACGCAGAGACCCAGGCCCCGCTCGCGTCTTGCCTGAAAAACAACAGTGCCCCATCGTGCCGCGCAACCCAGACTTGCTTGGGATCTGACGTCAAAGAAATGCTGCGATCGTAGGTACTACGCCAATTAACCCCAAATCCCGTTCGGGCCAAGCCATAGGACGGCCTCGACGTATAGTAACGAACGAACTCGAGCGGCATGTCAAAGTCCTTCTCCGTCCATAACTTCCAACCTTTCGCGACCTGAACGGGATTTGGCGTCACTGGGCACATCTTGGGCGGCGTCAGGTCATCCGGGCCAACGCAGACGGCGTCGTAGTTATCACCCATACCGGGGGGACAGTAGGATCCCCTGATTACCCAGTTTTGAGCCCACAACGTGTACGTCTCAATTACCGCTGGGCAGTTATTCGTGTTCCACCTCGTTACTGTGTACTTGCACCCCTCACCAAAACCCTGGAGGTTATAAAAAAACTCCGGATTGTCATAGGACGATCCACCGAGCGCACCACAAGCATTCTGGTAAAAATACCATGCCGCGTATATGCATGCGGTAGTGCCATCATCGAACGGTGGACTTGGGCGCGGCGGGATGCCCAGTACTTGCGGCGTGTACCTCCACTGTATAGCAGTCGTCAACGCCTCTGACTGCATGGGATGTAATATCGCGTACAAGGATGCGAACAACAACCACCATTTGGTTTGTTTTGGCCTGCGGTGATTTACGTGGAAGAGATTCGTTAACACCGACCACTCCTCTTTGGTCAAAAGATTCGTAATACGAGCACTTCGATCACACTGACCTGAACGGATGCTGCCCTGAACGTCGATCGCCAGGCATTCGCGCGTTCACCCGTCCATGATGATCGGCCTCTCTTCCGAATTGTGTGGAAGCGCTCATGTCGCGGCCGCCGGCTCACGCAGCCACGGGTTGACCAGCAGATGTTTCACTTTGTGGCCCAGCAGGTAGCACGTCATGATCAGCCTGCGATCGGTGCCGTAGCGGCGGCCGTGGTTGCCGTGACGGATGGCTTGGTAGTAGCCGCTGATGGCACGCTTGACGTTGCATATCGCCTCGGAAGATTTCTCGAGGCGAACAGGGCAGCGCCGCGCCGCGCGGCTACCGCGGGGGGCTATACGGGACTGATGTGTGATGCGGCCGTGGTGCGCAGCCGCGAACTGATGTGGGTCCATCCGACAATTCCCTTGCAAGAGTGCGAAGTCCAGATCCGTTGCTCGTTGGTGGGAGCCAGGCGGCTCGTCCGCGGCGCCGGTGCAGAGTCTCGGTAACTCGGTGCCGAGGTACTTTCTCTGCGCGAGGCGCCGGTGCGCATCCGTCTTGGCCAGCGCACCCTAACTTCTTTCCGAGACGTTTTCAAGACACGCGCTGACTGACCGGCCATCGCTGCCCGCTTCGGCCCGAGACCGGTTCGTCGCAGCCGCAGCGGCCGTTCTACTCGACTTTCGTCTTGAGCACCGCCCGCGCCGCGTTGCGGCCGCTCGCGCCGCTGATGCCGCCGCCGCCATGCACGCCGCTGCCGCACAGGTACAGGCCATCGATCGGCGTGCGGTGGTCGGACCAGCCGGGCAACGGCCGCAGGAAGAACACCTGGTCGAGGATCAACTGGCCGTGGTTGAGATCGCCTTCGCTCAGGCCGTAGACGGATTCGAGTTCGCGCGGGGTGATGGTGTGGGTGCGCTCGATGGTGGCCCGGAAACCGGGCGCGTAGCGTTCGACGAGATCGAGGGCGCGCCGCGCGATCGTCGCCGCCGCGTCGTCCGGTACCGGATGCCGCAAAGTATACGGCGCGTACTGGAAATGGATCGAAACGATCGCGCCATCGGCGGTGACTTCGAGATAGGGCCGCTCGGAAATCTCGCCGTATTTCGCCGCGTCATAGGCGCGCTCGAGCTCGCGGATCGATGGCGCGATCGCGAGCGTACCGGCGGGCAGGCCGTGGCCGCCGCGGGTCTGCACGTGCAGCTTGGCCACGCTGCCGCGCAGCTTGATCGACTGCGCCTGCCAGACGAAGTCCGGCGGCAGTTCGGGCGCGCCGACCAGCGCCAGGAAGGTGTGCCGCGGATCGGCCGCGGAGAGCACCAGCGGCGCGCGGATTTCCTCGCCGTTGGCGAGCGCCACGCCGAGCACGCGCTGGCGATCGACGAGGATGCGGCGCACTTCGGTGCCGGTGCGCAGCACGCCGCCGCGGCGCGCGAGCGCGGCGACGAGCGCCCGGCTCCACGCGCCGACGCCGCCCTGCACGGGCCGGTGCGCCAGGCCGCCGCGCAGGAGCCAGTTGTGCATCAGGGTGAGGCCGGTGCCGGCCGACATCGGTCCGAGCGTCACGCCGTGGACCGCGAGCGCGGCGACCGCGGCACGCAGCGCCTCGGTCTCGAACCAGTCGGCGGTCAGCTCCGCGGCCGACATCGACATCGCGCGCACGACGCGGAACAGGTCGCGGCCGCCCAGCCGGCGCAGCTTCCACAGCAGCGCCGCGAGCGGCAGGCCCTCGCCGAGGGAGACCCGCGGCAGCCGCGGCATCGGCGCGCGATAGGCGGCATCGAGGAAGCGCGCCGCGGTGTCGAGCAAGGCGACGAACTCGGGCCAGCGCGCGGCGTCGCGCGCGGACCGGCGCCGCAGCATCTCCACTGCGCCGGCGCGGGCGTCGGTATACAATTCCAGATGTGTACCGTCCGCGTCCAGCGCCACGTAGGCCGGCGCCGTCGCCGGGGCGAAATCCGGGCGGGCGAGGTCGAGCTCGCGCACGATGTCGGGTCGCAACTGCGCGCTCGCGTGCAGGCTGTCGGCGACGAAGCCGTCGCCGAACGATTCGGTCACGAGCTGGCCGCCGGCGATCGCGCGGCGTTCCAGCACCAGCACCTTGCGGCCGGCGCGGGCGAGGTAGTTGGCGGCGACCAGGCCGTTGTGCCCGGCGCCGACCACGATGACGTCGTAGGCGGCGGCCATCAGAGTCCGTCCTCGAGCAGCGCTTCGGCGGCGAGCTTGCCGGGCGCGCCCATCACGCCGCCGCCGGGATGCGCGCCGGCCGCGCCGAAGTAGTAGCCCGGCAGCGGCGTGCGGAACGCCGCCCACTTCGGCGCCGGGCGGAAGAAGAACAGCTGGTGCAGCAGCAGTTCGCCGTGGAAGATGTTGCCGCCGGTGATGCCGGCGATGCGCTCGATGTCGGCCGGCGTGATCACCTGCATGCCGACGATCGCGCGGCGGATGTTGGGCGCGTATTTCTCGATCGTCGCGATCACGGTTTCGCCGAACGCCGCGCGCTTGGCATCGTCCCAGCCGCCTTCGACGTCGTAGGGCGCGTACTGCACGAAGCAGGACATCACGTGATGACCGGGCGGCGCCATGTCGCGGTCGATCATCGAGGGGATGATCATGTCGAGGTAGGGCTCGCGCGAGAACGCGCCGTACTTGGCCTCGTCGTAGGCGCGTTCGATGTAGTCGATGCTCGGGCTGATCGAGATCGCGCCGCGGTGCAGCGGCCCTTCGCCCGGCAGGCAGGTGAAGTCGGGCAGCTCGCTGAGGGCCAGGTTGACCTTGCCGGAGGAGCCGCGCACGCGGAAGCGGCGGATCGATTCGAGCAGATCGTCCGGCAGGTGCCGGGCCTCGACGAATTGCAGGAAGGTGCGTTTCGGATCGGCCGCCGACAGCACCGCTTTGGCGTGCAGCTCGTCGCCGTTGGCGAGCGCCACGCCGACCGCGCGGCCGCCCTTGACGATCACCTGCGCCACCGGCGCGTTGGTGCGGATCTCGGCGCCGAGCGCGCGCGCGGCCTTGGCGATCGCCGCGGACACGCCGCCGGTGCCGTTCTTGGCGAACCCCCAGGCGCGGAACGCGCCGTCGATCTCGCCCATGTAGTGGTGCAGCAGCACGTAGGCGGTGCCGGGCGAGCGCGGACCGAGGAACGTGCCGATGATGCCGCTCGCCGCCTTGGTGCCCTTGAGCGGATCGAACTCGAACCATTCCTCGAGCAGATCGGCGGCGGACTGGGTGACGAGCTTGGCCAGCCGATAGAGCTCCTGCTCGCTCAGGCTGCGCGCGTAGCGACCGAGCTTGAGCAGGCCCAGCAGATCGCGCGGCGCCAGCGACGAGGGATCGGGCGGCACCAGGCTCAGCACCGGCTTGATCGCCTTGGCCGCGCGCGCCATCACGCGCGCGTATTCGTCGGCGGCCTCGGCGTCGCGCGGCGAATGACGGTAGAGCTCGCGGTAGGTCAGATCGCAGTCGTCCCACGCGGCGAGGTAGTCGCCGTTGGCGAGCGGCGTGACCGTGCTCGGCAGCGGCAGGATCCTGAGGCCGTGCTTCGGCAGCGCCAGATCGCGGATGATCTCCGGCCGCAGCAGGCTGACGACGTAGGAAAACTCGGTGAAGCGGTAGCCGGGGAAGATCTCCTCGGTGATGGCCGCGCCGCCGACCACCTCGCGCCGCTCGAGCACGACGACCTTGCGGCCCGCGCGCGCGAGATAGGCGGCGGCGGTCAGGCCGTTGTGGCCGGCGCCGATGACGATGGCGTCGTACTGGTTAGCAGCCATGGCACGTCATGCCGGCAGGGATTGCCCGCATCCAGACCGCAGGGATGCCATCCATGGCAACTGGATTCCGGCAATCCCTGCCGGAATGACGAGCAAGATGCGTCATTTCTTTTTCCATTCCGGTTCGTAGAACGGCAGCGCCACCACCGTGGCCGGCGCGTGCCGGCGCTGGTGTTCCACGGTCACTTCCATGGTCAGGCGCGATCCCGCCTCGTGCCACGGCCGCTGCACGTGGGCGAGGGCGATGTATTTCTTGAGCAGCGGCGACCAGGTGCTGGTCGAGGCGTAGCCGACCTGGCGGCCCGCGCGTCGCACCGGCAGACTGGCGCGGATCGCCATGCCCGGGATCTGCGGCGGCAGGCCGACGCTGGCGTAGAGCCGCTCGAGCCCGTCCCAGTCGATCTCGAGGCCGACCAGCCGCCACGCCGAACCTTCGCGCTGCTCGCGCTCCAGCGCGCGGCGGCCGACGAAGTAGCCGGGCTTGTCGAGCGCCACGCTCCAGCCGAGGCCCATCTCGAACGGTGTCGACTTCTGCGCCGGAATCCAGGCGTGGGTGGTCGCGGTGTAATCGACCTCGATCATGAACAGGCCGGCCTCGACCCGCGCCATGTCCATCGCCAGGATGCCGCATGGCACCAGGCCATAGTCGCCGCCGGCGTCGATCAGCTCGTCCCACACCGCGAGCGCGTGCTCGAAATCCATCCAGATCTCGTAGCCGAGATCGCCGGTGTAGCCGGTGCGCGAGATCGTCACCGGCGCGTTGGCGATGCGGTTGTCCATCAGCCGGAAGTACTTGAGCTTGTCGACGTTCTTCGCGCAGCAGCGGTCGAGGATCGCGCGCGATTTCGGCCCCTGCAGGCTGAGCGCGGCGACGCGGTCGGTGACCTCGCGGATGGCGACGTCGAGGCCCACCGCGTTCATCGCCAGCCAGCGCAGCGCCGGCTCCGCCGAGGTGAGGCGGAAGCGGTCCTCGGCCAGGCGCGAGATCGTGCCGTCGTCGATCAGCTTGCCCTCGTCGTCGCACCAGCCGGTGTAGGCGACCTGGCCCACCTTCATCGCCAGCACGTCGCGCGGGGTCATGCGATGCAGCAGGCGCGCCGCATCCGGGCCTTCGATCAGATACTTCTTGAGCGGCGTCACGTCGATCAGCGCCGCGGCGTCGCGGATCGCCCAGTATTCGCGGTCGAGGCTGAGATCGTAGGAGCCGACCACGAGATAGCCCGCCCAGCGCCGCCAGTTCTGCGGCAGACAGAGTCGCGACGTGCGCGGATGAAACGGCGTGCGTTTGAGTTCGTGCATGCGGGTTCAACTCGTGGCAGCGGCCCGTGCCCGCCGGCGCATGAGCAGGAACACCGGCACGGCGGAGGCGAGCAGCGCGAGGCAAAGGATAGCCGGATTCGACGACCACGGCGTCCAGCAGATCAGCCCGCGGCCGCACGAAGCGGCGTCGGTGCTGAGGCCGGCGCCGACGATCGCCCACAGCGCATAGAGTGCGGCGGCGACCGCGGCCGCGGCGAGCCGGCGCCGGTTCGCGACCGCGGGCAGGGCGCCGGTGGCGAGGAGCTTGAGCGCCGCGAGCGCGCAGGCCAGATACATCACCAGCGTGGCCGCGGTGGAAACGAGCACGACGAAGCGGAACACGTCGCCCAGGGATTTCGCCGCGTTCAGCGCGAGCAGGACGCTGGTGAGGGCGCTGCCGAGCACCAGCGACAGCGCCGGCGTGCGGCGCGGCGACTCGCGCGCGAACCAGCGCGGGAACACGCCCTGCCGCGCCATGTGATAGGGCAGCTCGCCCTGGATCAGGATCCAGCCGTTGAGCGCGCCGAAGCCGGACACCATGGCGAACAGCGCGATGCCGCGCGCCGCGGCGTCGCCGAAGAACACGCGCGCCACGTCGGCGAACGGCGCGTGCGACTGCGCCAGCGCCTCGGCCGGAATCACGAACAGCGCGGTGCTGCACGAGAGCACGTAGATCGCGGCGGTGAGCGCGGTGCCGGCGAGCGTGGCGCGCGGCACGGTGCGCTCGGCGTCGGCCACCTTGCCCGCCGGAATCGTCGCGCACTCGAGGCCGCACAGCGCGAACAGGGTCAGCGTCGCCGCCGCGGTGATCGCGTCCGCGCGCAGCGGCGCGGCGGTCGCCAGGTTCTGCGCGATCGCCGGGTGCCGCGTCGCCAGCAGCCACACGCCGAGCGCGCCGATCGCGAGCAGCGGCAGCAGTTTCAGCACGGTGGTGACGAGCTGCACGGACCCGGCCACGCGCGTGCCGTAGACGTTGACGCCGGTCAACACCCAGATCGCGGCGATGGTGACCAGCGCGGAGGTCGGCTGCGTCGCGATCGCCGGAAAGAAATCGGCAAGATAGCTCACCGCACCGGTGGCGATCGCGGCGTTGCCGACCCAGCACGCGATCCAGTAGCCCCAGGCGACGACGAAGCCGGCGAATTCGCCGAAGGCGATGCGGGTGTAGTCGTAGGGGCCGCAGGCTTCGGGAAAGGCACGGCCGAGTGCGGCATAGACCACGGCGATGAGCAGCGCGCCGCTGATGGTGATGAGCCAGGCCGGCAGACTGTTGAGGCCGTACGGCGCCAGCGCCGCCGGCAGCAGGAACACGCTCGCGCCGATCATGTTGCCGACCACCAGCGCCGTGGCCATCCACAAGCCGAGCGGCCGGCCGCGACTCACGCCGACGGTTCCGCGTCGGCGCGCGCCAGCCGCTCCAGCACGAAGCGGTCGAGCGCGAGCAGCAGTTCCTCGCGATTCGAATACGGCCCCGGCCGGTAGCCGCGCGTGGCGATGCCGGCCTGGGCGAGATCCGACAGCTCCCAGTCCTGACGATTGGTGAGATCCCAGAATTCGATCGCGCCGGCCGGATCGAAGTCCGCACGCGCGATCGCCTCCGGATGGAAGTGCCAGTCGCAGACGATGTCGGTGCGGTCCACCGCGATCGGCCAGAGCTCGAAGGTCAGCATGTAGTCGGGATGCAGATTGAGCAGCAGGTTCGGCAGCAGCGCGTAGTAGTAGACGCGGCGCCGATCCTCCGGCGCCAGGCCCGGCAGCGGCGGCCGGCCGCTCTTGCCGTCGAGCGACAGCGTCTCGACGCCGTCGCGCAGATCCATGCGCCCGCCGAGCCAGGTCGGCCGCGGCGGCTCGTTGTCGCCGCTCAGGTAATGCGAATACTGGTTGAGCAGCGGGTGCGCGATCGGACAGTGCAGGCACTCCGAGTAGTTCTGGATCACGAGCTTCCAGTTCGCGTTGAGGTGATAGACCTTGCGTTCGACGCGCTTCAGTTCCGCCATGCGCCAGGGCGCGAACTTGGCGTCGAGGCCGCCGAGGTATTCGGCGAACGGCTGCGGCCGCGGCGCGAGGTTGATGAAGATGTGGCCGTCCCATTCGGCACAGGCGACCCGGCCGAGCGGATAGTCGGCGCGATCGAAGCCGATCACCTTTTCCATGTTCGGCGCGCTGAGGAGCTGTCCGTCGAGGTCGTAGGTCCAGGCGTGATAGGCGCAGCGGATGCGGCCGGGCAGCGTGCCGGCCGCCTCCTTGCACAACAGCGTGCCGCGGTGGCGACAGGTGTTGTGGAACGCGACGATCGCGCCGGCGGCGTTGCGCAGGACGATGACGTTGACGCCGGCGAAGCGCACCGTGAAGAAGCTGCCCGGCTCGGGCAACTGCTCGCTGCGTCCGGCGTGCAGCCACATCGCGTAGTGGATCGCGGCGAGCTCGCGCCGGAACAGTTCGGGATCGGTGTAGTACGCAGCCGGCAACGTGCGCGCCTCGTCGACGCGGACTTCGGGCCGGGTGTTCGGGTAGCGGAAGCTCGGGCGGTTCATGGCGTGCCGGCGGCGCTTGGGGCTTGCAGATGCCGATCGTACCAGTCGAGCGAGCGTTCCAGACGATCGCGCCGATACGCCGGCACGTCGAGCTCGTGGTACTGGCCGGGATAGATCACCAGACGCGTGGCGATACCGAGCGAGCGCAGCGCCTGGTACATCTGTTCGGCGCCGGCGCAGGGCACGTTGAAGTCGCGCTCGGCGCAGAGGAACAGGGTCGGCGTGCGGATGCGGTCGGCGTGCAGGAACGGATAGCTCAGCCGCAGGTAGGCCTCGGGGTGCTGCCACGGCGTGCCGAGTTCGTGCTCGTATTCGCGCACGTATTCGTCGCTGCCGTACATCGCCAGCACGTCGCCGACCCCGGCGCCGCTCACCGCGGCGCGGAAGCGCGGATCGCTCGCGATCAGGTAATCGGTGAGGATGCCGCCGTAGCTCCAGCCGCCGACGCCGAACCGCGCCGGATCGGCGACGCCGAGCGCGACGGCGCGATCGACCAGCGCGAGTTCGTCCGCCACGTCGCGGTGGCCCCAGTCGGCGTAGATCGCGCGCGCGTAGTCGAGGCCACGCCCGGAGCTGCCGTGCGGATTGGCGGCGATCACCGCGTAGCCGCGCGCGGCGTAGAGCTGCCAGTCGAACTGGAACTCGTGATAGAACTGCCACACCGGCCCGCCGTGCACGCGCAGGATCGTCGGATAGCGGTGGCCGGCGACGAAGCCGCGCGGCCGCAGCAGATAGCCGTCCACCGGCTCGCCGCCGCTGCCGGCGAATTCGAGGTCCTCGACCGGCTGCAGCGCGATCCCGGCGAGCCAGTCGGCATTGGCCGCGCTGAGATCGCGTGCACCCGTGTCGTCGAGCGCGTACACCTCGGCCGGGTGCGCATCGTCGCTCGACAGCACCACGAGCCGCGCACCGACGACGTCGAAATCGCCGTCCAGCCGCGCGCCGCCGGTCAGCGGCGTGATCGCACCGTCGGCGAGCTCGATGCGCGACAGACGGATCGTGCGGCGCTCCTCGACCAGGGCGAGGATGGCGCGGCCGTCGGCGCTCCACTTCGGCTTGAAGAAGCAGCGGTCGATCGGCGCCGGCAGGCGCACGCGGCCGCTCGCAAGATCGACCACGGCGAGCTGCCACGGCGCGTAGCCCAGCCAATGCGCCTCGTCGGCGCGCAGGAAGGCGAGCTCCGTTCCGTCCGGACTGAAGCGCAGCTCCGATTCCCAGTACGGATCGGCGTCGCTCGCCTCGCCGTCGGTCAGTGGCCGTTCGACCGCGCCGGCGACGGGTTCGATCAGGAAGATGTGGTAGGCGAAGTGCCGATCGGGATCGGCGCCGCGCTTGCTGACGTAGGCGATCGTGCGGCCGTCCGGCGACCAGGCCGGGAACCACTCGTCGTGCGCGCCGGGCGTGAGCAGGGTGGCGCGCCGGGTGGCGAGTTCAAAAGTATACAAATGCCGGCGCTCGGCAGTGAGATAGCCGGCGCGGTCCTCCTTGAACTGGAAGCGGTCGATCACGATCGGCGCCGGCGGTCGCTTCGCCGCCGTCGGATCGAGCGGGTCGCGCCAGTCGGGCGGATCGTCGCCGGCGATGACGGCGAGGCGGCGCGCATCCGGCGCCCAGGCGAAATCGGCCACGCCGCCCTTGAATTCGGTGAGCACGCGCGGCCGACCGCCGTCGCGTGCGATCAGCCACACCTGGGTGCCGCCAGCGCGGGTCGGCCGGTCGGACAGGAACGCGATCCAGCGGCCGTCGGGACTGAAGCGCGGATGCGTATCGTGCGCCTCGCCGCGGGTGAGCCGCACGCGCCCGGCGCCGTCGTAGCGGACCAGCCACAGCTCGCTCGCCAGCTTGTCGTGCCGCGGCGTCTCGCGCGCCACCACGTACACCACCCAGGCGCCGTCCGGCGACAGCACCGGCGCGGCGACCTCGGCGACGCGCGCGAGGTCGTCGAGCGCGAGCACGCGCGGCTCTGCCGCGATCGCGGCGCCCGCGCCGAACGCCGCGGCGAGGGCCAGCAGCCGTCGCGCGAGCCCGCTCACGCTGAGGCCGACGCCTCGCCGAGCGCGGTTTCGAGCAGCGCCAGCGCCTCATCGACCGCGTCGCGGCCGACCAGCAGCGGCGGCATGAAGCGCACCGTGCTGGTGCCGCAGGCGAGCAGCAGCAGGCCGTGGTGGAAGGCGCGCGTGATCACCGCCTGGCACAGCGCCGGCGCGGGCGCTCGCGTCGCCGGATCGACGAGCTCCATGCCGAGCATCAGGCCCTTGCCGCGCACCTCGCCGATCGCGGCGTGGCGGCGTGCCAGCGCGCGCAGGCGCTCGAGGAAATACGCGCCGACGGCGGCGGCGTTGGCGCAATACTCGCGTTCGACCAGCGCGAGCGTGGCGAGCGCCGCCGCGCAGCACAGCGGATTGCCGCCGTAGGTGTTGCCGTGCGCGCCGCGCGGCCAGCGTTCCATGATGCGGCGTTTCGCCAAGGTCACGCCGATCGGCAAGCCGGAACCGAGTCCCTTGGCGAGGGTGACGATGTCGGGCGCGACGCCCCAATGCTCGCAGGCGAACAGGCGTCCGGTGCGGCCGATGCCGGACTGCACCTCATCGGCGATCAGCAAAATGCCGTGGCGGTCGCACAACGCGCGCAGTCCGGAGAGAAAGCCGTCCGGCGGCACGACATAGCCGCCTTCGCCCTGGATCGGCTCGACCAGGATCGCGGCCACCTCGTGCGGCGGCAGGTGACTCGCGAACAGCGTGTGCTCGATGTAGTCGAGCACCGCGCGGCCCTGATCGGCGCCGGCGAACAGCGGCCGGTACGGATTCGGATAGGGCACGTGGGTCACGCCCGGCATGGTCGGGAAGAAGCCCTGCTGCTGGGTGTACTTGCTCGCGGTGAAGGCGAGCGCGCCCATGGTACGGCCATGGAAACCGCCGAGAAAACCGAGGAAGCGCGGCCGGCCGCTGACGTAGCGCGCGAGCTTGAGCGCGGCCTCCACCGCCTCGGTGCCGGACTGGCAGAAGAAGCTCATCGCCGGTTCGCCGAACGGCGCGAGCGCGGCGAGCTTCTCGGCGAGCGCGATCTGGCCTTCGTGCCAGTAATCCGAGGAGATGTGTAGGAACCGCTCGGCGGCGTCGCGGATCGCGGCGACGACCTCGGGGTGACTGTGCCCGGTCGCGCACACGGCGATGCCGGCGGCGAAATCGAGGAAGCGGTTGCCGTCGACGTCCCACACCTCCACACCGCGGCCATGCGCCATCACGAACGGGTAGTCGCGCGGATAGGACGGCGACACCACCGCGGCGTCGCGCGCGATCAGTGCACGCGCCCTGGGGCCGGGCAGTTCGGTGCGGATGCGCGGGCCGCGCGCCGCGGCCGGGTCGCTCGCCGGTTTCGTCATGGATTGGCTCCGCAGCGCGCCAGCACACCACTGCGCGCCGCCGCGTGCGCGCGGCGCGTGCGTTCGTCGAGCACGCGCAGTACGCGAAGCTCCGCCGCCGTCGGCGGCGGCACGAGTTCGACCCGCTCGGCGATCCGCAGCGGCCAGCCGGTGGCGGCGCGGATCGCGGTGAGACTCGCCTCTTCGTAACGCGCGACGAGGACGAGTTCGCCGGTCGCCGGATCCGGCCGCAGCACGCCGAGATCGGTGATCACCGCCTGCGGCCCGCGGCCGGCGACGCCGAGCGCGGCGCGCGCCGGGCCGCCGTCGAGAAAACCGGCGCTGGTGCAAAAATCGAGGCGCTCGACGAAGCTGCGCGGCGAGTGCTTGAGCACCACGAACACCTGGCGCGCGTGGCTGGCGATCTCCGGCGCGCCGCCCGCGCCCGGCAGGCGCGTGCGCGGCTGCGCATAGTCGCCGATCACGGTG
>JAJPHA010000052.1 GCA_021325475.1 Rhodanobacteraceae bacterium
GCCCTCAGCCCTCAGCCCTCGGCCCTCGGCCCTCACCCCCTCACCACATCCCCGTCTCCAGCTTCGCCGCGTCCGACATCATCGACTGGTTCCACGGCGGATCGAAGGTGAGTTCGACGTCGGCCTCGGCCACGGTGGGGATGGATTCGAGCTTGCTGCGCACGTCGTCCACCAGGATGTCGCCCATGCCGCACCCCGGCGCGGTCAGGGTCAGCGCGACCTTGACCCGTCGGCGGCCGTCGTCCATTTTTTGCAATGTACAGTCGTATACCAGACCGAGATCGACGATGTTGATCGGGATCTCCGGGTCGTAGCAGGTGCGCAACTGCTGCCAGACGAGTTTTTCCACCTCCTCGTCGCCGGCCTCGGCGGCGAGTTCGAGTGGTGGCGGCGGGTCCTTGCCGATGGCGTCGGCATCGGCGCCGCGGATGCGGAACAGGTTGCCGTCGACGAACACGGTGAAGCTGCCGCCGAGCGCCTGGGTGATGTAGCCGGTCTGCCCGGCCGGCAGGGTCACTTCCTGGCCCTGCGGCACCATCACCGCGGCGCAGTCGCGCGCGAACACGACCGGTTCGGAGGTCTGACTGTAGCCGATCATCGGAAATCCGCGGTTCGTTCAGCCTGGCGGGCGGGCGAGCGGCTATTATCGCCGCAACGCACCACGCCTTACATCAGGACGTGATCCCCGCTTTGCAAGTCCGCTCGCCGCGCCGCCGGGTCCGCTGGTGGGCCGTGTGCTGGCTGCTGGTGGCCGCGCCGGCGGCGGCGCTGGATCCGCAGGCGCGCTTTGCCGACTACGTGCGCGACAACTGGAACCTGGAGAGCGGCCTGCCGCAGATCTCCGCGCTCAGCATCACCCAGGACGGCACCGGCTATCTGTGGGTCGGCACGCAGAGCGCGATCGCGCGGTTCGACGGCGCGCGCTTCGTCGTGTTCGATCGCGACGCCACCGGCATCGACACCACGCTCGCCAACGTCGCCTACACCGACCGCCGCGGCGAAGTCTGGTTCGGCACACCGCACGGCGCGCTGCACTTCCACGGCGACCGCTTCGAGCTGCTGCGCGCCGGCGAGGACAACGCCGCCGTGCAGGGCATCGCCGAAGCCGCCGACGGCACGCTGTTGTTCGCCACCACGCTCGGCGTGATGCGCTACGACGGCGGCCGCCTGCTGCCCGCGCTGCTCGACGGCGAACCCTGCTTCAGCCTGCTGCGCGACGGCGGCACGTTGTGGGTGGGCAGCGCGGGCATGCTGGTGCGGGTGGCGGAAAACGGCGAGCTCAAGCGCTACGTGCTCGCCGATGCCGCGCCGACCAACACCCGCGTCCAGCATCTCGTCGCCGACGAGGGCGGCCTGTGGCTCGGCACCAGCGCCGGCCTGCTGCGCTTCGAGTCCGGTCGTGCGCGAGCGGCCGGACTCGATCCCGCGCTCGATCGCAGCGGCATCGAGAGCCTCTATCGCGACGGCGACGGCAACCTCTGGATCGGCACCGCGCCGACGCTGTACCGGCTACGGCCGAACGGCGTGCTTGAGCGCATCGGCGCCGACGACTTCGTGCGTGATTCCTGGGTGCTTTCGGTCTACGAGGATCGCGAGCACAACCTCTGGCTCGGCAGCCAGACGGAAAGCCTGTTCCGGCTGTGGAACGGCTGGGCGCGGCGCGTGTCGCAGCGCGACGGGCTCACCGATCCGTTCGTCTGGAGCGTGGCGCGCGACGCGCACGGCCGCGTCCTGCTTGGCACCAACTCGAACGTCGTCGCGCTCGACGGCAACGGCGCGCACGAACTCGTGCCGGGACGGCTGCTGCCCAATCCGTCGGCCTACGATCTGTACGCCGACCGCCACGATCGGCTCTGGATTGGCACGCGCGCCGGCTTGGCGATCTACGCCAACGGCCGGATCGAGCGCCCGGCGGCGTTGCGCGGGCTCGATCCGTACCAGATCAACGCGATCGTCGAAACCGCCGACGGCGAATACTGGATCGGCACCAGCGGCGGCTTGTATCGCTATCGCGACGAGGCGCTCGAACGCATCGGTCCGCCGCCGGGCGGCACCGGCGCGCGCGTGCGCGCGATCCACGTGCTCGCTGCCGATCATCTGCTCATCGGCACCGAAGCCGGCGTGCGCGAGGTCCGCGGCGACAGCATGAGCACGCCGGCCTGGGCGGTGCCGTTCGAGGGCCGCTTCGTCAGCTCCATCGGCCCGGTGCGACCCGGGCTGCTCGGCCTGACCACGCTCGACGCGGGCTTCGGCCTGCTCGCCGGCGAGCGTCTGATCGTGCTGACCCGGGCGCACGGCCTGCCGAGCGACAACGGCTGGGGCTTTCGCGTCATCAAGGGCTGGATCTACGTCGCCGGCATCGACGGCGTCTGGCGCCTGCGTGTGGCGGATCTGCCGAACCCGGCCGGCGGCGCACGCGCCGTGGCTCCGGAGATGGTGCTGAGCGCGAGCGGCCGCGAGCCCGGCAGCCAGCGCGTGCGCTGCTGCAACGGCGGCGCGGCGGCGCGTCTGGCCGCCGACGGCACCAGCATCTGGCTGCCGTCGATCTCCGGCGCGCTGCGCCTGGACACCGAGGCGATCGTGACCCAGCAGGATCCGCCGCCGGTGGTCGTCGAGGGTCTGCGTCACGCCGGGCGCTGGTACCCCGCCGGCGCCGGCATCGAGCTGCCGGCCGGCGAGCGCGACGTCGAGATCGACTACACCGGCCTCAACTTCCGCGACCCGCACAGCCTGCGCTTCCGCTACCAGCTCGAAGGCTACGATCGCGACTGGGTCGATGCCGGCGCGCGCCGTGCGGCGTTCTACACCAATCTGCCGCCGGGCGCCTACCGTTTCCGCGTCCAGGTCTCGCTGCCCGGCGCGATCAGCGGCCGCGAGGATGCGCTCGCCTTCGCCGTGCCGCCGCGCTGGCACGAGATCCCGCTGGTGCGCATCGGCCTCGCCTTCGTCGCCCTCGGCCTGACGATGGGCCTGATGCGCCTGCGCCTGCGTCGCTATCGGCAGCAGCAGTTGCGCCTCGAGCAACTGGTGGAGGAGCGCACCTACGCGCTCAGCCGCAGCAACGAGCGCCTGCGCCAGGCCAACCTGGCGCTGGCCCAGGCGAGCGAGACCGACGCGCTGACCGGCCTGCGCAACCGCCGCTTCCTGCTCGAACACATCGGTCGTCTGCTCGAGCGCGGCCGCGCCGGCGACACCCGCCCGGCGTTCCTGCTGCTCGACCTCGATCACTTCAAGCGGGTCAACGACCAGCACGGCCATGCCGCCGGCGATAGTATACTTGTGCAACTTTCCCAACTGCTCCACGGCATCAACCGCGCCGACGACGAACTGCTGCGCTGGGGCGGCGAGGAGTTCCTGATCCTGCTGATGCGGGTGACGCCGGCGCAGGCGCTCGAGATCGCCGAACGCCTGCGCCAGCGCATCGCCGCGCACGGCTTTCGCCTGGCGAACGGCCAGGAATTGCACGTCACCGCCTCGATCGGCTTCGCCCTGCATCCGCCGCTGCCGCTGCCGGCGCTGGATTGGGGCTACACCCTCGAGCTCGCCGACGCCGCGCTGTACCGGATCAAGCACGAAGGCCGCAACGGCTGCGCCGGTCTCGTCGCCGGCACGGCGCCGCCGCCCGCCGCGACCAGCGCCGAGGCGTTGCCGCCGATCGAGGCGCTGATCGCGCGCGGCGTGCTCGCCTGGCTGCGGCCGCCGTCCGCGCCGCGCCTGCGGCTGGTGCGGCCGGAGTCGGGCGGCTCGGCCTGAAAGAGCCGCCCGAGTGCGGCCGCGGCGACCGTGCCTCAGGCCGCGACCCCGCGCAGGCACGCGCCGAACAGGCGCATCGCCGCCTGCAGATCCGCCGGCGGCAGATCCGCGTAGCCGAGCAGCAATCCGGGCCGCGGCGGCGGCTTGAGGCAATACGGCGCCACCGGATACAGCCCGAGCCCGCGTTCGCGCGCGCGCTCGACGAGATCGCGCGCCTGGGCGTGACCGAGCCGCGGCAGCCAGGCGAGGACGTGCATGCCGGCGCTGGAGTCGGCCACCGTCACCGCGTCGCCGGCGTGGCGCGCGAGTGCGGCGAGCAGCGCCGCGCGGCGCGCCTTGAGGATCTTCGCCGTCTGCCGCAGATGGCGCTCGAAGGCGCCGCTCGCGATCAGGCGCGCCAGCGCCGCCTGCTCGATCGCCGGGCAGCCGCGATCGGCCAACCACTTCGCCGCGACGAACGCCGGACGCAGTCCCGGCGGCAGCACCAGATAGCCGAGCCGCAGGGCGGGAAACAGCACTTTGGAAAATGTTCCAAAGTATACGACGCGCCCGTCGCGGTCGAGCGACTTCAGCGCCGCCAGCGGCCGCGCGTCGTAGCGGAACTCGCCGTCGTAATCGTCCTCCAGCAGCCAGGCGCCGCTGCGCCGCGCCCAGGCGAGCAGCGCCATGCGCCGGTTCAGGCTCAGCACCGCGCCGGTCGGAAACTGGTGCGACGGGGTCACCAGTGCCAGCCGCGCGCGGCGCCGCCGTGGCAGCCGCGCGGTGACCAGCCCTTCCGCGTCCACCGGACACGGCACGATGCGCGCGCCGTGCGCGCGGAACACCTGGCGCGCGCCCTGGTAGTGCGGATCCTCCATCACCACCGCATCGCCCGGATCGAGCAGGACCTCGGCGGCAAGCGCGAATGCCTGCTGCGTGCCGCTGACGATCAGCACGTCCTCGGGCGCGGCGACGATGCCGCGCCGGCGCGCGAGGTAGCCGCAGACTTCGCGACGCAGCTCGGCCAGGCCCTGCGGATCGGGATAGTCGGTCTGCGCGTGCGCCGCGGCGCGGTTGAGCTCGCGCCGCCACGCGCTCGCCAACGGCGGATTGGTCATCGGCAGGCCGTACTGCAGGTTGTAGCGCAGCCCGCGGTGCTGGCGGCCGGGAATGGCGCGGTCGTACACCGCGGCCATGCGCTGCCCGCGCCGCGCGAGCCGCACCCGGCGCGACGCCGCGGCTGTGGCCGGCACGCTGGCGGCGGCCGGGCGCGCGGCGGCGAACGCGGCCACGTAACAGCCGGAACCGACGCGGCCTTCGAGGAAGCCTTCCGCCGCGAGCTGCTCGTAGGCGGCGAGCACGGTGTTGCGCGACAGCCCGAGTTCGCGGGCGAGCACGCGCGTGGCCGGCAGGCGCGACGCCGGCGGACAGCGGCCGTCCAGGATCGCCTGTTTCAGTGCCCGCGTCAGTTGCGCGTAGCGCGGCCCGCGGCCGTCGAGTTCGAGGTACATGGTGGCACCATGGATTGCGTGAAAACCGGCCCTCGTCAGGGCCACTCGGGAAGCGCTAGCCTGCGCCGCGGAGTGTAGCAGGAATGGTTTCATGAAAACCCACGCCCGCCACCAAGTGCAGCGCCAGCCCGACCGCGCACGCTACGATCGCGCGACCGCCTACGCGATTCTCGACGCCGCGTTCGTCGGCCATGTCGGCTTCGCCGTCGATGGCCAGCCGTTCGTGATCCCGATGCTGTACGCCCGCGACGGCGATGCACTGCTGCTGCACGGCTCGATCGCCAGCCGGCTGATGCGCCGGCTCGGCGACGGCATCGAGGCGTGTCTGAGCGTGACGCTCGTCGACGGACTCGTGCTGGCACGCTCGCATTTCCACCATTCTGCCAACTATCGCTCGGTAGTCGCGTTCGGCCGCGCGCAGGCGCTCACCGATCCGCCGCAGAAGGCCGCCGCGCTGGCGCGGTTCGTCGATGCGATCCTGCCGGGACGCGCGGCGGAATCGCGGCCGGCGGACCGCAATGAACTCGCCGCCACCGCGGTGCTGCAGTTTTCCATTGTGGACATTTCCGCCAAGTGCCGCAGCGGCGGGCCGAAGGACGACAAGGCCGATCTGGATTTGCCGCACTGGGCCGGCGTGGTGCCGGTCGCATCGCGCTACGGTGCGCCGCAGCCGGCGGCAGACTGCGCCGCGGCCCTGCCCGCGTCCGTGCGCCGGCTGGTCGGCACCGCCGCGCCTGAGGCATGATGCGCGCTCCCGACTGGAGCGCGCACGTGCCATCCACTCCGCCCCGCCCCGGCCTGCTGGCGACGCTGGCCAACGTGCTGATGTGCGGTCTCGCCGCCGGCGCGGTGTGGTGCCTGCTGTCGCTGCCCGTCGAGCTCGACACCGGCCTGCTGATCGTGCCGTTCGCCATCGCCATCGCCGCGTACCTGCGCTGGCAGGGGCATCGCGGTCGCGGCGGCGCGTGGTGCGCGCTGGCGGCGACACTGATCGCGTTCGCCTACGCGCAGTACCTGTTCGCCGCGGTGCGCATCGCCAGCCTGCTCGGCTTTCCGCTGCGCGACACGCTGTTCAAGACCGACCTCGGCCTCGCCTGGCCGATCATCCGCGCACACCTGCGCTTGGTGGATCTCGCCGCGCTCGGCGTGGCATGCGCCGGCGCGGTGTGGATGATGCTGCGCAGCCGCGAGTGAGCGGAACGACCGCGTGTCCGGCGCGCGTCGCCGACGGCGCTACGCTCAATGCCCGCCGCCGCCGTCCATCGCCTTCAGGCCGGCGATGAGCTTGTTCGCCGCGTCCTGGCCGTCGGCGTAGAGCATGCGGCAGTTGTCCTGGTAGAACAGCGCGTTCTCGATGCCGGCGAAGCCGGTGCCCTTGCCGCGCTTGATCACGATCACCTGCTTGGCGCTGGCCACATCCAGGATCGGCATGCCGTAGATCGGCGAGGATTTGTCGGTCTTCGCGACCGGGTTCACCACGTCGTTCGCGCCGATGACGATGGCGACGTCGCAGTTCGGGAACTCGGGGTTGACGTCGTCCATGTCGGCGATCAGATCGTAGGGCACGCCGGCCTCGGCGAGCAGCACGTTCATGTGGCCGGGCATGCGGCCGGCGACGGGATGGATGGCGAACTTCACTTCCTTGTCGCGCTTGAGCAGGTTCTGGGTCAGCTCCCAGATCTTGTGCTGCGCCTGCGCCACCGCCATGCCGTAGCCCGGCACGATGATGATCTTCTCGGCGAGGTACAGCAGCGAGGCCGCGTCATCCGGCTCGATCGGCTTGAGCGCGCCCTTGATCTCCGCCGCCGCGCCGCCGCCGGCGCCGAAGTTGGAGAACAGCACGTTGCCGATCGAGCGGTTCATCGCCTTGGCCATCAGCCGGGTGAGCAGGGTACCGGCGGCGCCGACCACCGTGCCGGCGATGATCAGCGCCACGTTCTGCTGCACATAGCCTTCGAAGCCGACCGCCAGCCCGGTGAAGGCGTTGTACAGCGAGATCACCACCGGCATGTCGGCACCGCCGATCGGCAGGGTCATCAGCACGCCGAACAGCAGCGCTGCGCCGAAGAACGCGACGATCCACACCGCGTCCAGATGGTGCGGCACGGTCAAGCCGTACACCACGTAGGCGCCGAGCGCCACCGCGCCGAGGAAGCACGCACCGTTCACCGCCTGCTGGCCGCCGAAGCGGAAAGCCTTGTCCATCCAGCCCTGCAGCTTGGCGAAGGCGATCAGCGAGCCGGTGAACGACACCGAGCCGATCAGCGCGCCGAGCACGGCGAGGACGACGCGCGAGCGCTCCACGGGCGGCGGCAGCGGCCCGAACTGCGGCGCGGCGGCGACGCTGGCGAAGGCGAGCAGCGCGCCGGCGCCGATCGCCGCCGCCGACCCGCCGCCCATGCCGTTGTACAGCGCCACCATCTGCGGCATCGCGGTCATCGCCACCTTGCGGCCGCTGTACCAGGCGAGCGCGGTCGACAGCAGGATCGCGACGAGCATGATCGTCAGGTTCTGCATGCCACCGTGGAAGAACGTGACCACGACCGCGACCAGCACGCCGATTCCCGCCCACTGGATGCCGCTGCGCGCCGTCACCGGCGAGGACATGCGCTTGATACCGAGGATCAGCAGCACCGCGGCGGCGAAGTAGCTCGCCTGGATCAGGAGCGCGACGATCGACACGGTTTTCATCGCTTCGCCTCCGCCTGCTTGCTCGACTTGAACATCTCGAGCATGCGCTCGGTGACGACATAGCCGCCGGCGGCGTTGCCGGCGCCGAGGAACACGCCGATCGCGCCGATCCACATCTCGAGCGGCGTGGTCGCCTCGCCGAGCGCGACCATCGCGCCGACCAGGACGATGCCGTGCACGAAATTCGAACCCGACATCAGCGGCGTGTGCAGGATCACCGGCACGCGCGAGATGATCTCGTGGCCGGTGAACGCGGCGAGCATGAACAGGTACAGCGCAAGGAATCCGTCGATCATGGCGTGGTCCCCTCCACCAACTGCCGGGTCGCTTCGTGCTTGATCTCGCCGGCGTGGGTGAGACAGGTCTTGGCGATCAGCTCGTCGCTCCAGTCGAGCGCGAGCGCGCCGTCCTTGATGCTCAATTCGAGAAAGTTGTACAGATTCCGCGCGTACATCTCGCTGGCGTGGATCGGCGTGCTCGCCGGCAGGTTGAGCGGGCCGATGATCGTCACGCCGTTGGCGGTGACGACGTTGCTGCCGGGCTCGGTCAGCTCGCAGTTGCCGCCGGTCTCGGCGGCGATGTCGACGATCACCGAGCCGGCCTTCATGCCCTCGACCATCGCCTTGCTGATGATGCGCGGCGCCTTGCGCCCCGGCACCGCGGCGGTGGTGACGATGACGTCCACGCCCTTGACGTGCTCGGCCAGCGCCGCCTGCTGCTGGGCACGCTCCTCGGGCGTCAGTTCGCGGGCGTAGCCGCCGCTGCCGGCCGCGCTGACGCCGAGATCGAGAAACTTGGCGCCGAGCGACTGGATCTGCTCCTTCGTTTCCGGGCGCACGTCGAAACCGTCCACCTGGGCGCCGAGGCGGCGCGCGGTCGCGATCGCCTGCAACCCGGCCACGCCGGCGCCGATGACGAGCACCCGGCTCGGCCGGATCGTGCCGGCGGCGGTGGTCAGCATCGGGAAGAATTTCGGACTCGCCTCCGCCGCGATCAGCACCGCCTTGTAGCCGGCGATGTTGGCCTGCGAGGAGAGCACGTCCATCGCCTGCGCGCGCGTGGTGCGCGGCAGCAGTTCCATGGCGAAGGCGGTGAGGCGGCGGTCGCGCAACGCGCGCGTGCGCTCCGGCGCGAGATGCGGCGCGAGGTAGCCGATCACCACCGCGCCTTCGCGCAACGCGCCGATCTCCTCCGGACTCGGCGGCTGCACCTTGAGCAGCACGTCGCTGCGCGCCAGCACGGCGCGCGCGTCCGCGGCAATTTCCGTGTCCTTGTACGCGGCGTCGGCGAAACTCGCGGCCGCGCCCGCGCCGCTTTCGAGCAGCAGGCCGACACCCTTGGCCTTGAGCTTCTTCGCCACTTCGGGCGTCAGCGCCACGCGACGTTCGCCGGGCGTCGTTTCGCGCACCACCCCCACGGTAATCGCCATGCTGCCTCCCACTCAGCGACGCGTGAGCGGCGATGCTAACCGAGCTTGGTCGCGGGCGCTAGCTGGTATCCTGTGCGCCCGCCGTCGCCGCCTGCCTCGTCCATGCAGCCGTACGATTTTCTCGTCGCCCGCCGCTCCACGCCCGCGCGCCAGCTCGGCGAACCGGGTCCCGACGCGACGCAACTGCAACGGCTGCTCGCGGCGGCGATCCGCGTGCCGGACCACGGCAAGCTCGCGCCGTGGCGTCTGCTGCTGATCCGCGGCGAGGCGCGCCGGCAGCTCGGCGCGGCGCTGGCCGAGCTCCATCGGCGCAAGGACCCGGCCGTCGCCGCGGCGCAACTGGACAAGGATCGCGAGCGCTTCGCCTTCGCGCCGCTGGCGATCGCGGTGATCGCGCGCCTCGCGCCGGATCACCCGAAGATCCCGCTGCAGGAGCAACTGCTCTCGGCCGGCTGCGTCGCCTACAATCTCCTGCTCGGCGCGCAGGCGCTCGGCTTCGGCGCGCAGTGGCTCACCGGCTGGGCCGCCTACGACGGCGACGCCGCGCGGCTGTTCGGGCTGGCGGAGCACGAGCGCATCGTCGGCTTCGTGCACGTCGGCACGCCACGCGAGACCGCGCCGGAGCGACCGCGGCCGCCGCTCGAGGGCATCGTCCGCGACTGGGTGCCGCCGGTCGAGCCGGCCTGATTCCTGCTTTTCCCGCGACGCTGCGAACCGGACCCGAGCCGCCATGCCGACGATCCACCTGATCGACGCCAGCCTGTACGTGTTCCGCGCCTGGCACTCGATGCCGGCGGAATTCCACGACGTCGATGGCGCGCCGGTCAATGCGGTCTACGGC
>JAJPHA010000075.1 GCA_021325475.1 Rhodanobacteraceae bacterium
CAGCAAAGAAGTGACCCGCTCGGCCTGCGGCCGAGCGGAAGCTTTGGCTCTTCAAGACAAATTGCGCAAGCACAACGGTCGCGCGGAAGCTCTGCTCTGGTGGTGGGAGAAGGGAGTCGTCTGCTGAGGTTCGGCGCTAATCAGAATCCCACACGAAGCGGACGCGATGCGCCTCGCACCAGCGCCGGCCGGCCTCGCTCAGCAGGCGATCGCCGACGGCGAGCAGTTCGGTCGCGGCGTAGATCAGCGGCAGGCGCGCACGCTGCCACGGCGGAATGCCGGCGTCCTGCAGCAGCAGCCGAAGCTCGCGGCGGTGCGCGGCGCCGGCCGGGCGCAGCCGCTCGCCACCCTGGCGGTAGTGCACGCGCAGCGGCTCGGCGAGCGTCGTTGCGGGCTCGAGGCGGAGCGTGCCGCCTGCCGGCAGGGCGAGCGGGCGGCCGTCCCACGCGGTCTCCCAATCGGCCGGCGGCGCGGGCTGCGGTCGCCGCGCAAACAGGTGTTCGCGATAGCGCGCGAGCTCGATGCCGGCGAAGCGCACCGACGCGGCGCGATCGGCGCCGGCTTCGCGCAACTGGCGTTCGAGCTCGGCGACATGGCGATGGGTGGGCTCCGGCAGGTCGAGCTCGCGCAACCACAGGCGCAACACCGGATCGCGCAGCGCCGCCGGCAGTGCGAGCCACGGTCGCCAGGCGAGCGCGGCGGCATCCGCGCCGCGCAGGCGCGGCAATGCCGTCGCCGCTTCGGCGCGGATGAACTCCGCAGCCGCGCGCGCCCAGGTCGCGCTGTGCCCGAGCGCGCGCGGCGTCTGTGGCCAGCGCCAGCACAGGCGCGGCAGGATCTCGTGGCGCAGGAAATTGCGGTCGCGCCGGGTATCGGCGTTGCTCGGGTCCTCGATCCAGGCGAGCGCGTGCTGCTGCGCGTAGCCGGCGAGGACGGCGCGGTCGACCTCGAGCAGCGGCCGCCACAAGTATCCTTTTCCCAATTGCCGCAATGTGCGCATGCCGCCCAGGCCCTCGGGTCCGGCGCCGCGCAGCAGCTTGAGCAGCACGGTTTCGGTCTGGTCGCCGGCGTGATGCGCGAGCGCGAGGATCTCGCCCGGCCGCAGGCGCTCGGCGAACGCGGCGTAGCGCGCCTTGCGCGCGGCGTTCTCGAGATCGCCGCCGCGCGGGATCGCGACGGCGACGGTGTCGAACGGCACATCGAGGCGTGCGACCACGCCGGCACAGTGCGTCGCCCAGTCCGCGCTGTCCGGGTGCAGGCCGTGATCGACGTGCAGCGCGCGCAGGCCGCGCGCGCGCGCCTCCGGCAGATGCGCGAGCACATGCAACAGCACGCTCGAATCCATGCCGCCGCTGTAGCCGACCGCGAGCGGTCCCGACGGCAGTTGCGCCAGGCGTCTGCGCAGTTCCTCGGGCAGCACGTGCGGGTTCATGGCGGCATGGTGCCAGATGCGCTTGCGCACGGCATCCGCGTGGGGCTAAGGTGGCGGCCGCACCGTCCGCGCCGCGGCCGGCGACGACTCGGGGAGGGCAGACATGGTCATCAAGCGCATCGGCGTGCTCAAGCTCGCCGTGTTCCAGGCCTGCATGGGCGTGGCGTTGGGCGTGTGTGTGGCGCTGCTGTTCATGGGGTTCGGCTCGATGCTGGCCGGATTGGGCGGCCAGCACGCCGCCGGCGCCGGTCTGATCGGCCTGTTCGGCGGCATCGCCATGCTGATCTTCCTGCCGGTCATCTACGGCGTGATCGGCTTCATCGGCGGCGCCGTGGTGGCGGCCCTGTACAACCTGGTGGCGGCGCTGGTCGGCGGGATCGAGATCGACGTGGAATGACCGCCGGCGCGCGGCTCACGCCGGGCGGAACGCGCCGTAGCGGCGCAGGCGGCGGTAGCGTTGCTCGATCAGCACGGCCGGCTCGATGCGTTCGAGTTCGTCGAGCTGGTTGAGCAGTACGGCCTTCAGCCGCACCGCCATCGAGCGGGGGTCGCGGTGGGCGCCGCCGAGCGGTTCGCGGACGACCTTGTCGATCAGGCCGAGTTCGAGCAGCCGCGGCGCGGTGATGCCGAGCGCGTCGGCCGCGTCCTTGGCCTTCTCGGTGCTCTTCCACAGGATCGAGGCGCAGCCTTCCGGCGTGATCACCGAATACGTGGCGTACTGGAGCATGATCGTGCGATCGCCGACGCCGATCGCCAGCGCGCCGCCGGAGCCGCCTTCGCCGATCACGGCGCAGACGATCGGCACGCGCAGTTCCGCCATCTCGCGCAGATTGCGCGCGATCGCCTCGCTCTGGCCGCGCTCCTCGGCGCCGACGCCGGGATAGGCGCCGGGCGTGTCGATGAAGGTGAGGATCGGCAGGCGGAAGCGCTCGGCCAGTTGCATCAGGCGCAACGCCTTGCGATAGCCTTCCGGACGCGGCATGCCGAAGTTGCGGCGGATCTTGCTCTTGGTGTCGCGGCCCTTCTGATGGCCGATCACGACCGCGGCGCGACCGCCGATGCGTGCCAGGCCGCCGACGATGGCCGGGTCGTCGGCGAACAGGCGATCGCCGGCGAGCTCGTGGAATTCCTCGCACATCACCTGCACGTAGTCGAGCGTGTACGGCCGCGCCGGATGGCGGGCGAGCTGGGCGATCTGCCATGGCGTGAGGTTCTTGAAGATCTCCGCGGTCTTGCGCTTGAGCTTCTCGCGCAGGCGCGCGACTTCCTCGTCGATGTTGAACGCCTGGCCGTGGCTGGCGTGGCGCAGCTCCTGGATCTTGCCGTCGAGCTCGGCGATCGGTTGTTCGAATTCGAGGAAGTTCGGATTCATGGACTGGCGGCTGACCCGCGGCACAAGCCGCGAATTATAGCCACACGGGGTCGCGAAAGTCCGTCGCTCGCGCGTGCGGTGGGCGCGCGCGTGTCATGCCGGCGCCGGGTTCAGGGGTCGCGCGTGCCCTCGCCGCCCGCGGCGGGGCGGGCGAGCAGGAGCTCGGTGGCGTGCACGCCCGGCAGCGCGTCGAGCGCGCGCTTGAGTTCGGCGGTGGCGCGCACGCGCCAGTCCGGCCCGAGTTCGAGCTCGGCGCGTCCGCTGGCGTTGGCGTAGCGCACCCGGAGTGCGGTCTGGCCGCCGCGGAATCCGGCGAGCGCGCCGCGCAGGCGGCTGGCGAAGTCCTCGCTGACGCCGTTCAGATGCAGCCGCAGCAACCGGGCGTGGCGTTCGCAGGCATCGTTCAGCGTCAGCACGCGCTTGGCGCGCAGACGCAGGCCGTTGGCGAATTCGTCGAGTCCGAGCCCGCCCTCGATGACGAGCAGGGCATCGCGCGTGAGCAGCGGGGCGAATTCGAGGAACGCATCGCGAAAGAAACTGACCTCGACGCGGCCGCTCCAGTCCTCGATCTGCGCGAATGCGTTGTCGCCGCTCCGGCGCAGCTCGACGAGCTGGCCGGCGACGATCCACGCGGTTTCCAGCGGACGGCGGAAGCGTGGCGCGCTGTCGTCGTTGCGCGGTTTCGGCGGCGTGTAGCGCTGGGCGATCTCGCCGATCGGACAGGTGGCGAGTTGGGCGAGGATCGCCCGCCACGGGTCGGTCGGATGGCCGGACAGGTAATGGCCGAGCGTGTCGCGTTCGCCGGCCAGGCGCCGCTCGATCGGCCACTCGTCTGTCGCGGCGAGACTCAGCTCCGGCGCCGGCGCGGGACTCGCCGCGCCGAACATGTCGCGCTGACCGGCGGCGGAATCGCGCGCGAGCTGCTCGGCGGCGCGCAGGCACTCGGGCAGGTGCGCCATCAGCGTGGCCCGGTTCGGCCCGAGCGCGTCCATCGCGCCGCACAGGATCAGCGCCTCGAGCACGCGCTTGTTGAGCTTCTGTGTATCGATGCGGCGGCAGCAGTCGGCGAGATCGCGGAACGGTCCGCCGCGCGTGCGCGCCTCGATCAGGTTCTCCGCCGCGCCGCGGCCGACACCCTTGACCGCGCCGAGGCCGTAGCGGATCGTTTTCGCGTCCAGCGCCTCGAACCGGTAGGCGCTGGCGTTCACGTCCGGCGGCAGCACGGCAAGACCGAGCGCGCGCGCTTCGGCGAGCAGCACCACCACCTTGTCGGTGTTGTCCATGTCCGCGGACAGCACCGCGGCCATGAACTCGGCCGGGTGGTGCACCTTGAGCCAGGCGGTCTGGTAGGTGACCAGCGCGTAGGCGGCCGCGTGCGACTTGTTGAAGCCGTAGCCGGCGAATTTCTCCATCAAGTCGAAGATGGCATCGGCGCGCGCGGCGGACAGGCCGCGGCTGGCCGCGCCGTCGCGGAACACCGCGCGCTGCTTGGCCATCTCGGCGGCGTTCTTCTTGCCCATCGCCCGGCGCAGCAGGTCGGCGGCGCCGAGCGTGTAGCCGCCGAGCACCTGCGCCATCTGCATGACCTGTTCCTGGTAGACCATGATGCCGTAGGTCTCGCGCAGGATCGGCTCGACGCGCGGATCGGGGTAGACCACCGGTTCGCGGCCCTGCTTGCGCGCGCAGTAGCTCGGAATCAGCTCCATCGGTCCCGGCCGGTACAGCGACACCAGGGCGATGATGTCGTCGAAGCAATCGGGCTTCGCCTCCTTCAGCATGCCCTGCATGCCGCGACCTTCGAGCTGGAACACGGCGACGGTCTGTGCATTTTTCAGCAAGGTATACACTTGCGCATCGTCGAGCGGCAGCGCGGCGAGATCGAGCGGCGGCTCGCCGCGCGCGGCGCGGCGCGCGTTCACCGCCTTCACCGTCCCGTCGATGATGGTGAGCGTGCGCAGGCCGAGGAAATCGAACTTGACCAGGCCGACCGCCTCGACGTCGTCCTTGTCGAACTGGGTGACGACGCCGCCGTCGCCTTCGCTGTAGAGCGGCGCGAAATCGGTCAGCGCGCTCGGCGCGATCACCACGCCGCCGGCGTGCTTGCCGGCGTTGCGGATCAGGTCCTCGAGCTTGAGCGCGAGATCGACCAGTTCGCGCACGTCCTCGTCGGATTCGTACAACTGCCGGAATTCGGTCACGACGCGGCCGCTGTCCTCGCGCGCCTTGCGGCTGCGGCCGAGCGCGTCCTCGAGCGACAGCGGATCGGTGGGCCTGAGCGGAATCAGCTTGGCGATGCGGTCGACCTGGCCGTAGCTCATGCCGAGCACGCGGCCGGTGTCGCGCAGCACCGCCTTGGCCGCCATCGTGCCGTAGGTGATGATCTGGCTGACCCGATCGCGGCCGTACTTGCGCGCGACGTAGTCGATCACCTCGTCGCGCCGGTCCATGCAGAAGTCGATGTCGAAATCCGGCATCGACACGCGCTCCGGATTGAGGAAGCGCTCGAACAGCAGTCCGTAGGCGAGCGGATCGATGTCGGTGATGCCGAGCGCGTAGGCGACCAGCGAGCCGGCGCCCGAGCCGCGGCCCGGCCCGACCGGAATGTCGTTGCGCTTGGCCCAGTTGATGAAGTCGGCGACGATCAGGAAGTAGCCGGCGAAGCCCATCTTCACGATCACGTCGAGCTCGGCGGC
>JAJPHA010000060.1 GCA_021325475.1 Rhodanobacteraceae bacterium
AAAAGAAAGCACATCAGAGCAAAGCATCCCACGGGAGGAGCTGCACGACGATCTTGCCGGGGAATGAAGACTCCGAATGCAACTCGTGCGCTGTAGACCGAAACGTCATTCGCTTCGCTTGCGACCGAAGACCTGCATGCGAAGCGAACAACGTTTCAGGTCGGAACGACCGAGTTGTCCTGGAACATTCATCCGCTTGCAGAACTTCGTGCAGGTCCTCCTGGGGAGGCTCTGCTTTCGAGGTGTTTCTTGGTTACTTCTTTGCACCAGCAAAGAAGTGACCCGCTCGGCCGCAGGCCGAGCGGAAGCTTTGGCTTTCGAAAGTCACCCGCTCGCCGGACGCGAGCGGAAAACCGCGGGATGTGCCATGAGAAAAGAACGAGATCACGGCCGTGCCACCCTCACCCGCGCCTTTGGCGCGGCCTCTTCCGCCAGCGGGAGCGGCGAGATGGGAACTACGCCGCCGGCGCCTGCTCGAGCAGCGGCGGCAGCGGACAATGCAGCGCCGCACAGATCGTGCGCAGCAGTTCGGCCTCGACGACCGTCACCACGCCGTCGGCACCGATCGCCTTGACCAGGCCGCGCACCAGCAATTCCTTGCCGGCCGGCGCGAGCCGATCGAGTTTCGGCAGCGCGCGATCGAGCGCGAGCGTCCATTCCTTGCGCTCGGCGTAGGGCGGCACGGCATCCGCCAGCACCTCCTGCAGGCCGAGCAGATAGGCGCGCTGCGCGTCGGCGGCATTGTCCGCGCCGTATTCGGCGACGACGGCGAACAGGTCCGCCAGTTCGGCGGCGCACGCCGGCAGCTTGGCCGTGCCGTTCGGCCGCGCCCTGGACGGATCGAGTGCGTCGACCACCTGCACGCCGATCAGCTTGGCGAGGCAATACTCCTCGATGCGCACCTCGCCGTCGGCCTGGACGAGCTGGTTGAGCACGATCAGGAACGTTTGCAACTGCGGCCGCGGCACGCGCCGCAACGCCGGAAAGGCGAGCTGCGCCAGCGGCAGTCGTTGCAGCGGGTGCAACTGCGGCAAGGCCGCGGCGAGCTGTTCGACGCCGGCGCGCACCGTCAGGCCGCAGTACTTTTCCACAATGCGCAATTGTTGCGCGCGCGTGTCGGCGCCGGCGTCGAGGCTGAGCGCGAAGATCAGTTGCGGCGCGCCGTCGACGGCATAGGCCGCCGCGCGCAGCGGTTCCGGCAGCGCGGCGCGGATCGCGCCGGCGCTGGCGAGGTCGGCACCGCTCGGCGCGCCGCCGCGCGCGGTGATCGCGGCGGCATCGAGCGCGATCGTCGCACCCGCCGCCGGCAGCGCCGCGGCCGGTTGCGCGCGCACACGCGGCGACGCCGCGGCGGGTGCGAAACCGGCAATCGACACCTCGGCCCCTTCCGCCTCGCCCACCGCCACCGGCTGCGACCAGGCCGCGGCGATCGCGGCGAATTCCTGCGGATCGAAGCGCGGGTCGAGCGCCTTGATGCGCGTGTGCAGCGGCGGATGCGTGGCGAACAGCGCCGAGTAGCCGACGCCGTCGCCGAACAGCATGTGCGCGACTTCCTCCTTCTCCGAGCTGCCGAGCGTGGAACCGGCGGCGAGCGCGCCGATCTTCTTCAGCGCGCCGACGATGCCATCGGTCTGGCGGGTGAACTGCACCGCCGAGGCGTCGGCCAGATATTCGCGCTGACGCGAAATGCCGGCCTTGATCAGACGGCCGAAGAACACGCCGATGTAACCGATCGCGAAGATCGCCACGCCGAACGCCACGACGCTGCCCGAATCGCGGCTGCGGCCGGTGTTCTCGACGATCTTGCGGCCGAGAATACCGATGACCAGGATGCCGAACAGCACACCCATCAGCCGGATGTTGAGCCGCATGTCGCCGTTCAGCACGTGGCTGAACTCGTGCGCGATCACGCCCTGCAGTTCGTCGCGCGTGAGCTTGTCGAGACAGCCGCGCGTGACCGCGATCGCGGCGTCGCTCGGCGTGAAGCCGGCGGCGAAGGCGTTGATGCCGGGCTCGTCCTCGAGCACGTAGATCTCCGGCACCGGCACGCCGGACGCGATCGCCATCTCCTCGACGACGTTGTGCAGGCGGCGATGGGCGAAATCCTGGCTGGCGGCATCCACGCGCACCGCGCCGAGCTGGCGCGCCACCGTGCCGCCGCCGCCGCGCAACTGGGAAATCCTGTACAGCGAGGCGAGGAAGATCACCGCGAGCACGAGCACGCTCGCCCAGAACATGACCGGACCGGCCATGCCCACGCCATGACCGTAATAGTGGTGCCGGTTGCCGATCGCGCCGAACGCGACCAGCAGGACGAGGTCGATCGCACCGACGATGCACGCCACCGCGAGCAGGAACAGGATCAGCATGCGCCGCGTGTGCCGCCGGGCGCGTTCCTGTTGCGCGAAGAAGTTCATGGTTGCCGGGCGGAAAGGACGGGACAACAAGAAGTTGAGCGCGGCCGATCTCCCTCAGCCCTCAGCCCCTCGACCCTCAGCCCTCACGAAAACGACACCTTCACCGCCTTGCGCGCCTCGGGTGCCTCCACCTCCCACGGCGTGGCCGGGGCGAAACCGTACATATTCGCGATGAACGAGTTCGGGAACACTTCGCGCTTGTTGTTGTAGTACATCACCGCATCGTTGTAGGCCTGGCGCGCGAAGGCCACCTTGTTCTCGGTCGAGGTCAGCTCCTCGGACACCTGCATCAGATTCTGGTTGGCCTTGAGGTCGGGATAGGCTTCCGCCACCGCGAACAGGCGGCCGAGGGTCTGGGTGAGCTGGTTCTCGGCGCCGGCGAGCTGCTGCATCGCCTGCGGATCGCCGGGGTTGGCCTTGGCGGCAGCGAGACCGCTCACCGCCGCACCGCGCGCGGCGACCACCGCTTCCAGGGTCTCGCGCTCGTGCTTGAGGTACGCCTTGGCGGTCTCGACCAGGTTCGGGATCAGGTCGTAGCGTCGCTGCAATTGCACGTCGATCTGCGAGAAGGCGTTCTTGTAGTTGTTGCGCGCCGTCACCAGGCCGTTGTAGATGCCGACGAGATAGAGCATGACCGCGGCGACGATCGCGAGGAAAATTAAAAGGCCCATAACACTCGGCTCCCGACTTGACGTTAGAATGGTGCCCCGTGCGGAGCATAGCACGGGCGGATTTGCGGCCGTGCTGCAACACGAGGGAGGGCCGCAACGAAATGTTTGTCACGCGCGCATTGATCGGGCTCATCGCCGCGATCCTGCTCGTCGCCTGCGATTCCGCGCAGGCGCGCACGCCGCGCGCCGCGGCGCGCACGCATGCCGCACGGTCCGCGCCGACGCCACACCCGGGCGGGATCGCCGGCGATGCCGCGGCGGTGGCGCGCGAGGCCGACGGCTGGCTCGATGCGGTGGAACGCTCCGGCCAGGTCTCCGGCCTGGCCATGGCGGTGGTCAAGGACGACCGGGTGCTGCTCCAGCGCGGCATCGGCTACGCCGATGCCAGCCGCGACCTGCCCGTCACCGTCGATACCGTGTTCCGCCTCGCCTCGCTGTCCAAGGCCTTCGCCAGCGCGCTGACCGCGATCCTGGTCGACGAAGGCATGCTGAGCTGGGACACGCGCGTCGCCGGCGTGCTGCCCACGTTCGAACTGCACGACGTCGCCGCGAGCGAGAAGCTCACGGTCCGCGACATCCTGAGCCAGCGCGTCGGCCTGCCGCACAACACCTACGATCACCTGCTCGAGCACGACGCGCCCTATCCGGAGCTGGTGGAGAAACTGCGCGAGGTGCCGCTCGCCTGCGACGTCGGCGATTGCTACGGCTACCAGAACATCACCTTCGCCCTGATCGGCGACATCACCTACGCCGTGAGCGGCGACTTCTTCTATCACCTGGTCGAGAAACGCATCTTCCATCCGCTCGGCATGGCGACGGCCACCTACGGTCGCGAGGCGCTGGAATCGAGCGCGAGCTGGGCGCGGCCGCACGTGCGCCGCGGTCGCGGCTGGGCGCCGATTCCGATCAGGGAGGCCTATTACCACGTGCCGCCGGCGGCCGGCGTCAACGCCAGCATCAAGGACATGACGCAATGGCTGATCGCGCAAATGGGCGGACGCCCGGACGTGCTGCCGGATCGGCTGCTCACCACGCTGCACACGCCGCTCGTGTCCACCCCGGGCGAGCGCCACGCCTCGCCGTGGCGCCGCGCGCGCGTCGACGAGGCGTCCTACGCGCTCGGCTGGCGCGTCTACGACTACGCCGGCCAGACCCTGGTGTTCCACGCCGGCGCGGTGCAGGGCTATCGCGCGATGATCGCGTTCCTGCCGAAGGATCGCTTCGGCGCGGTGCTGATGTGGAATTGCGAGTGCTCGCTGCCGAGCGGCCTGCTGCCGATGCTGCTCGATCGCTATCTCGGGCTCGGCGAGGTCGATTGGGCCGGCGTGGAGAGCCTGCGCAGCGGCCGCAGCGTCGCCGCCGGCGGCGACTGACGCATGCTCATCGCCGAGCGCTTCCTGTTGCTCTGCTGCGATCCGGTCAAGGGCGTGCCGCAGTGGCCGCGGCAGCGTCACGATACGCCGCTGCTCGCCGCGGCGGCGCTGGCGCTCGATCTCGCCGTGCAGGAGCGGCTCGACCTGCGCGACGGGCGCCTGCATGCGGATGCCGGCCTGCCGGTCGGCCATCCGCTCCTCAACGACGCGCTGCATGCGCTGGCACGCGAGGACCTGCCCGCGCCGGACGCGTTGCGGGCGCTCGCGCACCGCTTCGATCCGCTGCCGCTGCGCATCCTCGACGGGCTGCACCGGCGCGACCTGGTGCATCGCCTGGTCCGGCGCGACTGGCTGTTGCGCAAGCGCGTGCGCTATCCGCTGCGCTCGGTCCAGGCGCGCAACGAAACCCTGCACCTGCTCGCGGCCGCGGCGCACGGCGAGGACGCGCACGGTCTTGCGCTGCTGCTGTTGATCGACGCGAGCGGTCTGCTGGCCGTGCACCTGCGCGCGCACGATCACGAGGCGGCGATGCGGCGCGTGCTGGCGCTCGGTCGGGCCGCGGACGAGGCGGCGCCGATGCGGCGCGTGTTCGCGGCGGTACGCGAGGCCCTGCTGGCATGACGCGCGGCCGGCGCCGCGCGCCGG
>JAJPHA010000119.1 GCA_021325475.1 Rhodanobacteraceae bacterium
GGCTATCTGCTGGCCTCGGGCGCGGCCACGGTGTTCGAGCCGGTGTTCAGTTGGCGCTCGCTGTGGCTGCTCAATCTGCCGACCGGCGCGCTGATCATTTTCCTCAACCGCTACTTCCCCGAATCGCCGCGCTTCCTCGCCAATGCCGGACTCAACGACGAGGCGCGCGCGGTGCTGCGGCGTTTCGCCGCGGCGGACGACACGAGCGCGCCGCTCGTCGTCGACGACCGTGTGATCGCGGCGCATCGGCCGGGCGGCGACGTGCGCGAGCTGCTGCGCGGCCGCCAGGCGCGCATCACCTGGGGCCTGCTGCTGTGCGGCGTGGCCTGGGGCCTGGTCAACTTCGGCTTCCTGCTGTGGCTGCCGGCCAACCTCGGCCTGCTCGGCATCGACGCCAAGGCGACCAATCGGCTGCTCGCGCAGTCGGCGGTGTACGCGCTGCCCGCGATCGCCGCCGTCGTCTGGCTGTACCAGCGCTGGAGCAGCGTCCGCTCGCTGGTGTTGCTGATCGCACTGACCGTGCTCGCGCTGCTCGCGTTCCTGCTCATCGACGTGACCGGTTTGCGTTCGACCCTGGCCACCACCCTCGCCACCGTCGCGCTGCTGTCGAGCGTCAGCGGCGTGATCGCGACCCTGATCCCGTACTCGGCGGAAATCTATCCGGTGCACCTGCGCGGCACCGGTTCGGGCTTGATCGCCGCGAGTTCGAAAGCCGGCGGCATCCTCGGCGCGGTGCTCGGCGTGGCCGGCCTGTTCGGCAACGTCATGCTGTCGGCGCTGCTGATCGCGCTGCCGATGGCGGCCGCCGGCGTGCTGCTCGCGCGCGCCGGCATCGAGACGCGCGGGTATCGGCTGGAAGAGATCCAGGTCGCCCTGTCGAAGTAGAACCTATCTCAAAATCTGCTGCGCTCGACGGCTCGTGCGCCGGCGGTGCTCGGACTCCTCATTTACTGCCAGTAAACTCCGGGTCCTGCGCTCCGGCGACGCGCAATCCGTCTTCGCTCGCGACGATTTTGAGATAGGTTCTGGCCGCCGGCGTCCGGCGCTACGCCAGGCCGTCCAGCCGCGCGCGCTGCTCGCGCAGGGCGGTCACCTGGGTGGTGCGTTCGGCCACGCGCTGGCGTTCCTGCGCGACCACCGCGGCCGGCGTGTTCGGGCCGAAGTTGGCGAGCTTGGCGTGCGACTTGGCGATCTCGCCCTCCAAGCGCCGGATCTCCTTGTCGAGGCGCGCCTGCTCGGCGGCCACGTCGATCAGGCCGGCCAGCGGCACCAGCAATTTCATCGCCCCGACCAGCGCCGTCGCGGCGGCGGGTTCGGCTGCGCCCGGCGCGAGCCAGCGCGGCGATTCGGTGCGCGCGAGGAAGGCGATCTCGGCGCCGAACTTCGCGGCGCGGGCGCGATCGGTCGCGTCGCCGGCGGCGAGGCAGAGCGGAATCGGCCGGCTGGGCGCGAGGTTCATCTCGCTGCGGATGCGGCGCACCTCGATGACGACGGCGCGCAACCACTCGATCTCGGCCTCGGCGGCGTCGTCGACCGGATAGTCGCTCGCGCGTGGATACGGCTGCGTCGAAATCGAATCGCCGGCGATGCCGAGCTTCGGCGCGACTTCCTGCCAGATCGCCTCGGTGATGAACGGAATGATCGGGTGCAGCGCGCGCAGCAGCGCCTCGAGCACGGCGAGCAGCGTGCGGCGCATCGAGGCTGCCGCGGCGGCGTCCGCGCCGCCGAGCGCGGGCCCTTCGACCTTGCCCAGGGCGGGCTTGGCGAGTTCGACGAACCAGTCGCAGAACTCGTTCCAGGTGAATTCGTAGAGCGCCTGCGCGACCAGATCGAAACGGTAGACTGCGAACTGCCGCTCGACCTCGTCGAGGGTTCGCGCGAAACGCGACAAAATCCACTTTTCCGCATCGCTGACCGGCGCGGCCGCCCGGTCGATTGCCGATGTCGTGTGGTCGATGGTCGTATTCATCAGCACGAAGCGCGCCGCGTTCCACAGCTTGTTGCAGAAATTGCGGTAGCCGTCGGCGCGCTTGAGATCGAAGTTGATGGTGCGCCCGTATGTCGCCAGCGCGGCGAAGGTGAAGCGCAGCGCATCCGCGCCGACCGGCGCGATGCCCTGCGGATAGTCCCGGCGGATGCGCTTTTCCACTTTTTCGCGCACCTGCGGGATCAGCAGTGCGGCGGTGGATTTCTGCACCAGCGCCTCCAGCTCGATGCCGTCGATCAGATCGAGCGGGTCGATCGTGTTGCCCTTCGACTTCGACATCTTCTGGCCTTCGGCGTCGCGCACGATGGCGTTGATGTAGACCTCGCGGAACGGCACGCGGCCGGTGAAGTACTGCGTCGCCATCACCATCCGCGCGACCCAGAAGAAGATGATGTCGAAGCCGGTGACCAGCACCGCGCTCGGCAGGAAGGCTTGATCCTGCCGCCAGTTCGCCACGACCGTGCCGTGGTCCGTCACCGGTCCGTCGAACGGCCAGCCGAGGGTCGAGAACGGCCACAACGCGGAGGAGAACCAGGTGTCGAGCACGTCCTCGTCCTGGCGCAGTGTGCCGACCGGCTTGGTCGCGGCGTGCGCGACGGCGTCGGCCTCGTCCTCGCCGACGAAGATATTGCCGGCCTCGTCGTACCACGCCGGGATGCGATGGCCCCACCAGAGCTGGCGGCTGACGCACCAGTCCTGGATGTTTTCCAGCCACTGCGTATAGGTCGTCGCCCAGTTCTCCGGCACGAAGCGGATCCGGCCCGTGCGCACCGCGTTCAACGCCGGCTCGGTGATCGCCTTGCGTCCGCCCGGACGGCCGTCCGGCAGGGTGTCGCGGGTGAGGTCGAGGAACCACTGGTCGGTCAGCATCGGCTCGATCACCGCATCCGAACGCTGACTGACCGGCACCTGGTGCTTGTGCGAGACGATTTTCTCGAGATACCCCTGCGCCTCGAGATCGGCCACGACCGCCTTGCGCGCCGCGTAGCGATCGAGCCCGCGATACTTCGCCGGCGCGTTGTCGTTCATCTTCGCATCGAGGGTCATGATCACGATCATCTCGATGCCGTGGCGCTGCGCGCAGGCGTAGTCGTTGAAGTCGTGCGCGCCAGTGATCTTGACGCAGCCCGAGCCGAACGCCGGATCGACGAAATCGTCGGCGATGATCGGGATCCGGCGGTCGCACAGCGGCAGATCGACGTACTTGCCGACCAGGTGCTTGTACCGCTCGTCGTCCGGATGCACCGCGAGCGCGCCGTCGGCGAGCATCGTTTCCGGCCGCGTGGTCGCGATGTGCATGCCGCGCATGTGTCCGATCGGTCCGTCCGAGAATGGGTAGAGGATGTGCCACAGGTGGCCGTCGCGCTCCTCCATGTTCACCTCGAGATCGGACACCGCGGTCATCAGCACCGGATCCCAGTGCACCAGGCGCTGGCCGCGGTATAAAAGTCCATCTCTATACCATTGCACGAACACCTTGCGCACCGCCGCGGACAGGCCCTCGTCCATGGTGAAGCGTTCGCGCGACCAGTCGAGCGAGGCACCGAGGCGGCGCATCTGATGGGTGATGGTCGAACCCGACCGCTGCTTCCATTGCCAGACGCGTTCGACGAACCGCGCGCGGCCGAGATCGTGGCGCGTCCTGCCCTCCGCGGCGAGCTGGTTCTCGACGATCTTCTGCGTGGCGATGCCGGCGTGATCGGTGCCACCCTGCCACAGGGTGCGGCAGCCGCGCATGCGGTGCAGGCGGATCAGCGTGTCCATCAGCGTCTGCTGGAACGCGTGGCCCATGTGCAAGGTGCCAGTGACGTTCGGCGGCGGCAACAGGATGCAGTACGGCGCGCCGTCGCCGCGCGGCGCGAACACGCCGGCCTGCTCCCAGCGCGCGTACCACTTCGATTCGATGGCCTTGGGGTCGAAGCTCTTGTCCATGGGGACGGGAATCGGGAATCGGGAATGGGGAATCGGGAATCGGGAATCGGGAATCGGGAATCGGGGCGAATCTTATGATCGCCGCGTCCGCATGCTCCAGCGCCGGTTCATCGGTCGCATTTCTTCAAGGCGAATCCCGCCTGCTGATACGCCTTCCAGCGCCGCCGCGAGTCCTCGCGCCGCGCCGGATCGGCCGGCACGATCTCCAGCACGCGCGCGAAGCCGTCCAATGCGGCTGTATCGCGCAGATTGATGGCGACGTTCCGCGCCGGCGCCGCCGTGTCGGGCGGCACGATCAGCACCGGCGTGATCGCGTCGTCCTCGTCGCCGGCGATCTGATGCGGCACGAACGCGTCGTCGTCGAATTCCCACAGCTTCTCGTCGAGCTGCTCGGCCTGCTCGAGCGAGCGCGCCAGGATCACGGCCGTCTCGCCGCCGGCAAACAGCTCGTGCGCCAGTTCGCAGGGGAGGCGCAGCGGATCGTCGCGGTAGCGCGGCGCTTCGGCGAGATGGAACTCGGCGCGGGGCATTCAGGCAAGGACTGGGGGCCGAGGGCCGAGGGCTGCCCGCGCGGCGGCAGTGATCCGATCGGAAAATGTATACATATTCGCACGCCAGAAAAAAGCGCCTCAGCCCTCAGCCCTCAGCTCTATCCATCAAATACTGCACCAGCAGCGGCACCGGCCGCCCCGTCGCCGAGCCCTTGCGGCCTTCCTCCCATGCCGTACCGGCGATGTCGAGGTGCGCCCAGCGGTAGCCTTCGGTGAAGCGCGCCAGGAAGCAGCCGGCGGTGATCGCGCCGGCGTACTTGCCGCCGATGTTGGCGATGTCGGCGTAGCCGGTCTCGAGCTGGCTTTGGTAGTCGTCCCACAGCGGCAGGCGCCAGGCGCGGTCGAGCGTGGCCTCGCCGGCGGCGAGGAGCTCCGCGGCGAGCGCGTCGTCCTTGCTCATCAGGCCGGTGGCGTGCTTGCCGAGCGCGATCACGCAGGCGCCGGTGAGGGTGGCCACGTCGATGATCGCCTGCGGAGTATACTTTTGCACATACGTCAGGGCGTCGCACAGAATCAGGCGGCCTTCGGCATCGGTGTTGAGCACCTCGACGGTCTGGCCCGACATCGTCGTGACCACGTCGCTCGGCCGCTGCGCCTTGCCGCCGGGCATGTTCTCCACCGCCGGCGCCACGCACACCAGGTTGAGCTTGAGCTTGAGCTGCACCGCGGCGAGGAATGCGCCGAGCACGCCGGCGGCGCCGCACATGTCGAATTTCATCTCCTCCATGCCGGCCGACGGTTTGATCGAGATGCCGCCGGTGTCGAAGGTGATGCCCTTGCCGACCAATGCGTAGGGCTTCTCGCCGGCCGCTGCGCCGCGCCACTCGAGCACGATCAGCTTCGGCGGATTCGCCGAGCCCTGCGCCACGCCGAGCAGCGCGCCCATGCCGAGCTTGCGCAGCTCGGCCTCCTCCAGGATCTCGCAGCGCACGCCGGCGTGCTCGTGCGCCAGCTTCTGCGCCTGGGCGGCGAGATAGGCCGGCGTGCAGATGTTGGGCGGCAGATTGCCGAGCTCGCGGGCGAAGCGCACGCCTTCGGCGATCGCGCCGGCGGCGGCGAGCGCGGGCGCGGCGGACTCGGGCGCGGCGAAGTGGAGGGTGGAAAACTCCGGCGTCTTCGGTTTGTCCTTCGGCTTGAACGTGGCGGTGTAGCGATACGCCTGCGCGTCGCTCGCCAGCGCCGCGGTGCGCACCTTCCACGCCGCGTCCCGGCCCGGCACCTCGAGTTCGGTCAGATACGACACCGCCTCGGCCAGCGGCAGGCCCTTGAGCACGCGCGCCGCCTCGTTGCAGGCGCGCTGGAAGCGCAGCGCGTCGAACTTCTTCTGTTCGCCGAGGCCGACCACCAGCACGCGCGCCGCCTTGACGCCCGGCAATGCGAACAACAGGTGACTGGTGCCGAGCTTGCCGGAGAGGTCGCCGGATTCGATCAGCCGCGCGAGCGCGCCGCCGCTCGCCTGATCCACGCGCGTCGCCGCGGCGCTGGGCACGCGGTCCTCGTATACGCCGACCACCACGCACGGCGTGATCGCGGCTTCCGGAGCTTGCTGGGTGAGGCCGAATTGCAGCGTCATGATTTTTCCGTCGTCGAAAAACGAACCGGGCGCGCGAACGCCCGGCTACACTTAAGGGGTTCGGAACGGCGCGTGTCATGCAATCGCGCCGGGAACTGCCAAGTTTACTACGATCGATCGAGGCGATGCTGCGGATTGTCGACCGCTACCTGGCGCGCGAGCTCGCCGTGAGCTTCCTCGCCGCCACGCTGATCCTGCTGCTGGTGGTGATGGGCGCGACGCTGGCCGATCTGCTGGCCAAGATCGCGCGCGGGCGCGTGGCGGCCGACCTGCTGCTCGCGCTGGTCGGCCTGCGTCTGGTAGACATGCTGACGCTGCTCCTGCCGCTCGCCGCGTTTCTCGGCGTGCAGCTCGCCTACGGGCGCCTGTACCGCGAGAGCGAGATGGCGGTGTTCGCCGCCTCGGGCCTGGCCGTCACCGGCCTGCTGCGGCCGCTCGCGTTGTTCGCCGTGCCGTTGACCATCGCCACCGCGCTGATCGCGTTCTGGCTGGCGCCGGCGGCGGTGCGCCAGGCGCAGAGCCTGCAGGAGGAAGCCAGTCGCTCGTTGATCATCGCCGGCCTCGAACCGGGGCGCTTCGTCGAGCTGCCGAACAACGACGGCATCATGTACGTCGAATGGATGAGCGCCGACGGCACGCGCTTCCGCAAGATGTTCGTCGAGAGCGAGCGGGTCAACGCCGAGGATCACAGCACCAGCGTCAATATCATCACCGCCCGGGACGGCGAGCTGTACCACGAGGCCGACGGCGTCGCGCGCTTTCTCGGGCTCAACGACGGCTTTCGCGTCGAGGGCGTGCTCGGCCAGGACGATTTCCGCTTGATGCGCTACCAGCGCAACGACATCAAGCTCTCCGACAGCGGCACCGACGTGACGCCCGATTCGGTCAAGCGCGCCGCGCCGACCGCGGAACTGCTCGCCAGCAGCGACCCGGTGCAGCGCGCCGAACTGCAATGGCGGCTGGCGGCGCCGCTGTCGGTGCTGGTGCTGGTGCTGCTCGCCCTGCCGTTGGCGAAAGCCACGCCGCGCGAGCCGCGCTACGCGCGCCTGCTGATCGCGCTGCTGTCCTGGTTCATCTACTACAACGGTCTCGCCCTCGGCCGCGCGTGGCTGAGCCAGGGCCGGATCGATGCGCGTGTCGGCTTCTGGTGGGCGGTGCTGCCGACCGCGCTGATCGCGCTGTATCTGCTCTGGCGCGGCCAGCAGTTGCCGAAGCCGAAGACCGCGCGGTTGCGCCCGCGCCCGGGTGTGGCATGAACGCGCCCGCGTTCAAGAAGGTGGACAAGCTCGTCGCGCTGTCGGTGCTCGGCGCGGTGCTGCTGGCCTGGGGGTTCCTGGTCGGTTTCGACGCGCTGCTCGCCTTCGTCCGCGAAGTCAACGACGTCGGCGTCGGCCAGTACACCCTGAGCAAGGCGATCGCCTACACCCTGCTCACCGTGCCGCGCCGCGCCTACGAGTTCTTCGCCTACGCCGCGCTGATCGGCGGGCTGCTCGGCATGGGCGCGCTCGCGGCGAGCGGCGAACTGACCGCGCTGCGCGCCGCCGGTCTGTCGAAGCGGCGCATCTGCGGGTCGGTGATCCTCGCGCTCACCGCGCTCACCGGGATCGTCATGCTGATGGGCGAGACCATCGGCCCACGCGGCGAGCAGAAGGCCGAATCGCTGGCGCTGGCGGCGAAGGCGCGGGACGTCGCGATCGGCCGCGGCGGCAGCCTGTGGGCGCGCGACGGCGACAACGTGGTCAACGCCAAACACGGTCGCCGCCGCGGCAACACCGTCGAGTTGCAGGACGTGCGCGTGTTCGAGTTCGACGGCCAGGGCCAGTTGCAGGCGCTGGCGCTGGCCAAGACCGCCACCCACGCCGACAACCGCTGGATCCTGCACGAGGTGCGCCGCACCGAATTCCGCGGGCTGTCCGCGGTCAGCACCACGCTGGCGCAGACCGAGTGGCAGTCCAGTCTCGATCCGAAGGTGCTGGCGGTGTCGATGATCCATCCCGAGTACCTGTCCGCCGCCGATCTCAAGCGCAACATCGACTACATGCAGCGCAACCGTCAGGACGCCTCGAGCTATCTGCGCGCGTTCTGGGGCCGGCTGTTCTATCCGCTGAACGTGCTGGTGCTGGCGTTCTGCGCGGTGCCGTTCGCCTTCGGCGCGCTGCGCACCGGCGGTCTCGGCAAGCGCTTGTTCATCGGCATCGCGCTCGCCATCACCTATTACTTTTTCCAGAGCGCGGTGGTGAGCATGGGCGCGGTATACAATTTCAATCTGGCCCTGGCCAACGCCCTGCCGTCGGCCTTGCTCGCGCTCGCGGCGGTCGCCTATTTCCGGCGGTTCGGGTGAGGGGAGCGGGAGTGGGGAGTGGAAAAGCTGCGCAGCTCTCGGCCCTCAGCCCCCCAGCCCTGAACCTCGACTTGCCAATGCGCCCCACTCCCATACCCGCTTTACCCGCGCCTTTGTGGCGGCATCTTGCCGCGGCGCTCTACGACCTCTTGGCCCTCGTCGGCCTGTGGTTCCTCGCCGGCGCCGTGGCGCTGGCGCTGACCGGCGGCGCGCTCGATGCCCATCGGCCGGCGCACAAGCTGTTGCTGCAAGCGCTCACGCTCGGTGCGAGCGCCGGCTATTTCGTGCTGTCCTGGACGCGCGGCGGGCAGACGCTGGGTCTGCGCGCCTGGCGCCTGCGCGTGGTGCGCGCCGACGGCGGCGCGCTCGACGCAACGCAGGCGGTGCTCCGCTTCGCCGTCGCGCTGCTGTCGCTGGCGGCGCTCGGCGCGGGATTCTGGTGGGCGCTCGCCGATCGCGAGCGGCGCACGTGGCACGACCTGGTCGCCCGCACGCGCGTGGTGTGGGCCGAGGGTGGAGGGCCGAGGGCTGAGGGCTGAGGGCTGAGAAGCGCGGCTTTTTCCACTCCCCACTTCCTGCTCCCGATTCCCCTTCACCGCTCACTGTTCCCGATCGCCGCGACATTGCCGGGCCATCGCGCCACAATTGTACGATCGACCGGGAGCCATGCCGCCGTCGTGCCGCGCCGTTTTCGCTCAAATCTTGAACCTCAGCCCCCGGCCGGCAGCCCTCAGACCTCGGCCCTCGGCCCTCAGCGCCCGGCCATCCGGCCCGACGATCGCGCAGCCATCGACGCCTTCCTCGAACGCGCCTGGTCCGAGCAGGGCCTCGCCGACAACACCTTGGCGAGCTATCGGCGCGATCTCGAGGGCCTCGCGCGCTGGCTCGCCGCGCGCGGCGCGACGCTCGATACGGGCACGCGCGAAGCGTTGTACCGCTATCTCGCCGAACGCAGCACGACGGGCGGACGCCGCGGCGGCTACAGCGCGCGCTCCAATGCACGCCTGCTCTCGGCGCTGCGCCAGTTCTACCGGCTGCGGCTGCGCCTGGGCGCGATCGCCGCGGACCCGACGCTCGAGCTCGAGGCGCCGAAGCTGCCGCGGCCGCTGCCGAAGGCGCTGTCGGAGCGCGAGGTCGAGGCGCTGATCGCGGCGCCCGATGTGGACACGCCGCTCGGTCTGCGCGACCGGGCGATGTTCGAGCTGATCTACGCCACCGGCCTGCGCGTGAGCGAGCTGGTCGGCCTGCGCACCGAACAGGTGAACCTGCGCCAGGGCGCGCTGCGCGTGACCGGCAAGGGCGGCAAGGAGCGTCTGGTGCCGCTCGGCGAGGAGGCGCAGCACTGGCTCACGCGCTACTACGCCGAGGCGCGACCGGCGCTCGCCCGCGGCCGCGCGGTCGATGCGGTGTTTCTCAGCAACCGCCGCACCGCGATGACCCGGCAGATGTTCTGGACCCTGGTCAAGCGTCACGCCGCGCGGGTCGGCATCGATGCCAAGCGCATCTCGCCGCATGTGCTCCGGCACTGCTTTGCCACCCATCTGCTCAATCACGGCGCGGATCTGCGCGCGTTGCAGATGCTGCTCGGCCACAGCTCGCTGTCGACCACGCAGATCTACACCCTGGTCGCGCGTGAAGGCCTGAAACGCCTGCACGAGAAGCATCACCCGCGCGGCTGAACCGACGCGGACGGGGCGCGCCGCGCCGCCCGCCGGCGCGCCCGCGGCGACCGGCGGTTTCGCGCGCGGCGCCCTGCGTGCGACAATGTCATGCCGCGCGCCGCGCTCCGGTCTGGATGCCTGCCCGCGCGCGGCGCCACGCCACTTCGAGGTCCGCATGTTGAAAGTCCTGGGATTCATCACGTCGGCGGCGCTCGCCGGCACGGTCTTGGCCGCCGACGATGCGGCGCGGCTGGTCACCGACGCGCTGCACAAGATCGCGCCGAACGCCAAGGTGCAATCGGTCGCGCCGTCCGCGGTGCCGGGGTTCTATTCCGCCGTCGCCGACGGCCACGTCGTGTTCATCAGCGCCGACGGACGGTATCTGATCGAAGGCCAGGTGTACGACCTCGCCGCGCACCGCAGTCTCACCAACGACGGCCTCGCCGAGGTGCGCAAGGAAGGTCTCGCGCGGATCCCGGCGGACAAGCGCCTGACCTTCGCGCCGCCGCATCCGAAGTACAGCGTGACCGTGTTCACCGACGTCGACTGCCCGTACTGCCGCCAGTTCCACAAGCAGATCGCCGAGTACAACCA
>JAJPHA010000030.1 GCA_021325475.1 Rhodanobacteraceae bacterium
GATCGAGCTGGTGGTGCCTTCGATGTCGGTCAGGATCGCGCGGATCACGTCGCCGGCTCCGCCGCCGCATGCTCGACGCTCGCGGCGTAGGCGGTCTCGATCGCGCGCTTGACCGCGACCGGATCGGCCACGCGCTCGAAGACCAGGCTGCTCTCGCCGCGGCCGGTGACGCGCACGTCGCCAAAGCCGAGCACGCGCCCCCAGAACGACTGCGTGAGATCCACCGTCTCGATCGCGCTCAGGCGGATCTCCTCGGTCTCGCGGCCGACGATGCCGGTCTTGCGCACCACGCGGCGGGTGGTCACGCCAAGCTCGATCTCGCGCAGGCGCAGCCATTCGTAGATCGTGCCGAAAATGCCGACGATCAGCGGAATCAGCAGGATCCACAGGATCAGCCGGCCCTTGGCGGTCCAGTGCAGGGCGAAGCGGGCGACCACGCGCTCGCCCGGCGCCAGCGATTCGTCGAGGTAGCTCATGCGGTCACCGGCTCGGCGGCAAGACGCGGGAAACGGCTGGCGATGTCGTCGCCGGTGAAATTCGCCACCCAGCCGGCGGGATTGGTGAACAGGCGGATGGCGACGAAGCTCGGCGCCTCGCTCATGTCGAACCAGTGGCGCGTGCCGTCGGGCACGCCGATCAGGTCGCCGGCCTGGCACAGCACTTCGTATACTTTTTCGCCGATGTGCAGGGTGAACAGGCCGCGTCCGGCGACGAAGAAGCGCACCTCGTCCTCGGCATGGGTGTGCTCGTTGAGGAATTTCTGGCGCAGCGCGGCGCGATCCGGGTGATCCGGCGTCAGGCTGATCACGTCCACCGCCCGGTAGCCCTCCTCGCGCATCAGCCGGTCGATGTCGGCGCGGTACGCGGCGATCACCTCGTCCGGACTTGCGCCCGGTGCGATCGGCCGGCTCGCGTCCCAGCGCTCGAAGCGCACGCCCACGGCGGCGAGCTCGCGGGCGATCTCGGCGTGCGCGGTCGCGACCCGGAGCGGAGTATTGCCGTCGGTTTCGTGAAAGATGCGCAAGCGGCTCATGCGGTCAACCTCCGTAAATCCAGTTCACAGGCGAGCAGGAACTCGAACGCCTCGACGTGGCGTTCGGCCTCGGCCAGATCGCGGCCCCAGGCATAGAGGCCGTGGCCTTCGATGAGGTAGCCGTGCAGCGGCTGGTTCGCTTCGATCCAGGCATCGACGCGCGCGACCAGTTCCGGCATGTCCTGGGTGTTCGGAAACACCGGCAACGCGAGCGCCGTCGCATGGGTGGTCTGGCCGGCGATCGCCTTGAGCAGTTCGTAGCCGGCGAGGACGACGCGGCCTTCGCGCGCGTACACGCGCGAGGCCACCGTCTGCACCCGCGAATGCGTATGCAGCACGGCCTGGACCTCGCCGAAGCGGCGGTAGAGCTGCGTGTGCAGTAGGGTTTCCGCCGACGGCCGCGTCGCCGTGCCGACGGCGTGGCCGGCATAATCGATGACCATCACGTCGCTCGGCGTCAACGCGCTCTTGTCGCGCCCGGAGATGGTGATGGCGATGTGCGCCGGGTCCAGGCGCATCGAGAAATTGCTGCTGGTCGCGGGCGTCAGGCCCTGCGCGCCGAGCCGGCGGCCGGCGGCGGCGATGGCCTGGGCGCAGACCTGGAAGCGCTCGGGATCGTAGGGCAAGGCGGCGCGGCTCCGGCACGGCGGTGGAATCGACCGGCAAACTATAGCGGATGCGGCGCGTCCGGTCTCGAACCCGTCGCAAAATCTGCTGCGCTCGACGGCTCACGCGCCGGCGGTGCTCGGAAGCCTCATTTACTGCCAGTAAACTCCGGTTCCTGCGCTCCGGCGGCGCGCAATCCGTCTTCGCTCGCGACGATTTTGGGATGGGTTCTCGTCAACTGCGACGCCGGCCTGTCACAATGCGCGCAGTCCACCGGAGGGAGCCGCCATGCCCGCCACGTTCGACTTCGCCAGTCTCGCGTCCGCCGCGCTCGTCGCTTTCGTCGTCGGCGCCGGGCTCGCGGCGCTGTGGGTCCGCCGCCGCGCGTTCGCCGACGGGCGCGCCAGCCGCGACGTGGAAGTCGCGCAACTGGCCGCCGAGCGCGACACCAGTCTGGAGGCGCGCCGGCGCATGCAGCACGATCTGGACGCCGCCACGCGCGAGCTCGCCGAGGCGCGGCGGCGGATCGTCGAGATCGCCGCCGAGCGCGCCGAGATGGCCGGCCGCTACGAGCGCCTGACCCAGGTCGAGCAGGAGCTCGCCGCAGCGCGCGAGCAGGCGCGGCACTGGAACGAGGCGTGCCAGCGCGCCGAGCAGCGCCTGACCGAAACCGCCACCCGGCTGCAGGAACAGATGCGCGCCGCCGAGGAACGCCAGGCGATGCTCGAGCGCGTCGGCGCCGAGTTCAGCGAGAAATTCAAGGCGCTGTCGAACGAGCTGCTCGATCAGCACGGCCGCAAGTTCGCCGAGCAGAGCCAGGCCAATCTCGGCACGCTGCTCCATCCGCTGCGCGAGCAGCTCGGCGAATTCCGCAAGCGCGTCGACGAGGTCTACGACAAGGAAAGCCGCGAGCGCGCGCTGCTCAAGCACGAGATCGATTCGCTGAAAACGCTGAACCAGAAGATCAGCGAGGAGGCGATCAACCTGACCCGCGCGCTCAAGGGCGACACGCGCGCACAGGGCGCCTGGGGCGAGATGGTGTTGGAGCGCGTGCTCGAGGCGTCCGGACTGCAGGAGGGGCGCGAGTACGAGACCCAGGTCGCGCTCAAGGACGAGGACGGCGGCCGGCCGCGGCCGGACGTGATCGTGCATCTGCCGGACAACAAGGACATCATCATCGACGCCAAGGTCTCGCTCACCGCCTACGAGCGTTTCGTCGCCGCGGTCGACGACACCGCACGCGCCGCGGCGCTGGCCGAGCACGTGGCCTCGGTGCGCCGCCACATCGACGCGCTCGGCGCGCGCAGCTACAGCGAGATCGTCGGCGTGAAGACCATCGATTTCGTGCTGATGTTCGTGCCGATCGAGCCCGCCTTCATCGAGGCGGTGCGCGCCGACGGCGAGCTGTACGGCTATGCCTTGCGCAAGAACATCTCGCTGGTCAGTCCGAGCACGCTGCTGGCCACGCTGCGCACCGTGGCGCACCTGTGGCGCATCGAGCGGCGCAATCTGAATGCGATGGAGATGGCGCGCCGCGCCGCGCAGTTGCACGACAATTTCGCGTTGCTGGTCGAGGAATTGATCGCGCTCGGCGAACAACTCGACAAGGCACAGAAGGCGCAGGCGAGCGCCCTGCGCCGCCTGACCGAAGGTGGCAAGGGCAGCGTGATCCTGCAGGTGCAGAGCCTGGCCGAGCTCGATGCGCCGGTGAGGAAGAGCCTGCCGCGCGCGCTGCTCGCGGCGGCGGGCGCCAACGACGAGGCCGAGACCGTGCCGGGCGGCGATGCCGCGCCGGCGGGCGATTAACTTGTGCGCCGCAGGCGGCTGTGCCGGTAGCCGTAGCCGAAGTAGATCGCCAGGCCGATCGCGGTCCACGCCAGCATCAGCGTGGCGTTGAGCCAGTGGATCAGGATCTGCCAGAGCAGCACCACGCAGCTCAGCACGCCGAGCGTGCACACCAGCGGCGCCCACGGCACACGGAACGTGCGCGGCGCGTGCGGCTGGGTCACACGCAGGATCAGCACGCCGATGCACACGGCGCAGAACGCGATCAGGGTGCCGGTGGAGACCAGATCGCCGAGCAGGTCGAGCGGGAACACCGCGGCCAGCGCGGCGATGCCGATGCCGGTGATCACTGTGTTGACGTGCGGCGTGTGGTAGCGCGGATGGATCTTGGCGAACACCGGCGGCAGCATGCCGTCGCGGCCCATGATCATGAAGATGCGCGGCTGGGCGATGACCATGCACAGGATCACCGAGGACAGGCCGATCAGCGCGCCGATCTCGACCACCAGACGCAGCCAGCCGAGTTCGGCGTGAGCCTTGATCGCGGTCACCACCGGCTCGGCGGTGCCGAGTTCGGCGAACGGCACGAGGCCGGTGAGCACCGCCGCCATGCCGATGTAGAGCGCGGTGCAGATGGCGAGTGAGGCGAGCGTGCCGATCGGCAGATCGCGTTGCGGATTCTTCGATTCCTGCGCCAGCGTCGAGGTGGTCTCGAAGCCGATGTAGGCGAAGAACACCATCGAGGCGCCGCGCAGCACGCCGGACCAGCCGAACTTGCCGGGTGCCTGGTTCTCCGGAATGAACGGATGCCACAACTCCGGCCGCACGTAGCGCCAGCCGACGGCAATCACGAGCAGGATCAGCGCCACCTTGAGAATCACCATCGCCGTATTGGTGCCGGCCGATTCGCGGATGCCGAGATAGCAGAGCCAGGTGAGCGTGAGGACGATGGCGACCGCCGGCAGGTTGAGCCAGGCGCCGGTGACGACGAGGCGATTGTCGGTGAACGCGAGCGGTGCGCTGGTCAGGATCGACGGCAGGTGCAGGCCGAAGTCGTCGAGCATACTGGTGAAGTAGCCGGTCCAGCTCACCGCCACGGCGGATGCGGAGACGCCGTATTCGAGCACCATGTTCCAGCCGATGAACCAGGCCGCCAGTTCGCCGAGCGTGGCGTAGGCGTAGGAATATGAACTGCCCGACATCGGGATCAGCGTGGCGAACTCCGCGTAGCACAGCGCAGTGAAACTGCAGCCGATCGCCGCCAGCACGAAGGCGAGGATCACCGCCGGTCCGGCGTGTTCCGCCGCGGCCTGGCCGGTGATGACGAAGATGCCGCCGCCGATCACCGCGCCGATGCCGATCGCGGTCAGCCCGAGCGGGCCGAGCGTGCGTTTCAGGCCCGGGCCTTCGCCCGCGACGTCGGCGAAATCGGTCTTCTTCGCGAACAGGCGGCCGAGCACCGCCGTGGGCGCCGCGTCGCGCGAAGCCGCCGCGGCGGCGCCAGACGGCAGACTCATGGCCGCGCCGCTTCCGCTTGCGCCATGTGGCTGCGCCGGTAACCGTACAGCGAGTACAACGCAAGACCCAGCACTGCCCAGCTCACGAAGAACAGCTTGGCGAACATGGTCAGGCTCAAGAACAGCACCACGCAGCCGAACACCGCGAGCGGGCAGACGATCCAGGCCGCCGGCGTGCGGAACGGACGCGACCGCTCGGGCTGGCGCTTGCGCAGGATCAGCACGCCGATGGAGACCATGGCGAAGGCGAGCAGCGTGCCGGAATTGGAGGTGTCGGCGAGGCGCCCGACCGGCAGCAGCGCCGCCGAGATCGACACCACCAGACCGGTGATCACGGTGATCACGTGCGGCGTGTGGAAGCGCGTGTGGACCTTCGACAGCGGCTCCGGCAGCAGACCGTCGCGCGACATCGTGAAGAAGATGCGCGTCTGTCCGAACATCATCATCAGGATCACCGAAGGCAGCGCGACGATCGCGGCGAGGCCGATCCAGTCGCCGATGCGCGCATGGCCGAGCAAGCGCATCACGTGCGCGAGCGGTTCCTTGCTGCACACCAGCGCCTGCGAGCCTTCGCAGGCGGTGACCATCGCCGGGCTGCTCGGATCGATCGGCAGACCGTCGGCGCCGAGCATCGGCTGCGCGCCGACCGAGCCGGCCGCGCCGTAGCCGACCAGGAGGTAATAGATCGTGCAGATGCCGAGCGAGCCGATCAGGCCGATCGGGATGTTGCGGTTCGGATTCTTGGTTTCCTCGGCCGCGGTCGAGACCGCATCGAAGCCGACGTAGGCGAAGAAGATCGAGGCCGCCGCGCCGAGCACGCCGACGCCGCCGGTGGGGCTGCCCCAGCCACCCGGCAGGAACGGTTCGAAGTTGGCCGCCTTCACCGCCGGGATGGCGAGCGCGATGAACACGCTGAGCGCGGCGATCTTGATCGCCACCAGCACGGCGTTGACGCGCGCGCTCTTCGAGGTGCCGATGTACAGCAGCACGGTGACGGCGAGGCCGATCAGGAACGCCAGCAGATTGAACACGCCGCCGGACAGCGGGCCGCTGCGCAGCGCTTCGGGCAGCGCAATGCCGTTGGCGGCGAGCAGGCCGTTCATGTAGCCCGACCAGCCGACGCAGACGGTCGCCGCGCCGATGGCGTATTCGAGCGCCAGCGCCCAGCCGACGATCCAGGCGACGAATTCGCCGAACACGCCGTAGCTGTAGGTGTAGGCCGATCCGGACACCGGCACCATCGCCGCGAGTTCCGCATAGGCCAACGCGGCGAGCGCGCACACCACCGCGGCGATGATGAACGCCACCATCATGCCGGGGCCGGCCTTCTGACCGGCTTCGGCGGTGAGCACGAAAATGCCGGTGCCGATCACCGCGCCGATGCCGAGCAGGGTGAGCTGGATCGGGCCGAGCTGGCGCTTGAGCGATTTCTTTTCGGCGGTTTCGAGAATCTTGTCGAGCGGCTTGATGCGCCAGAAGATCATTGCGTCCCTCCCCGGGCTCGGCTGGTCGTCGTGGAATCTGCGGCAGTAATTCGGATTCGCCGCGGCCGGATGGCGGGCGCGGCGCGGCTACCATACGCGACGGCCTCACGCCCGGCAACTGCCGGAAGTCGGCGCCCGGCCGGGCGCCGGCTTTTCCCGCCGCGCGATGCGCGGCTCAGGCGCGACCGCTGAATTCGCCGGTCAGCGTGCTGACCAGGATGCGCTCGCCGACGCGAATGTACTCCGGCACCGGGATCTCGAGGCCGGTATTGAGCCGTGCCGGCTTCGGACGCTTGGTCGCGGTCGCGCCCTTCAGCTCCGGCGCCGTGTCGACGACGGTGAGCGCCACGGTCGGCGGCAGTTGCAAGCCCACCGGCACGCCGTCGATCAACTGCACCTGGCAGCCTTCGAGACCGTCGCTGATGAAGCCGGCGGCATCGCCGATCACCTCGCGGCCGAGGATGTACTGGGTGTAGTCCTCGACGTCCATGAACACGAAGGCATCGCCGTCGTTGTACGAATAGCTGGCCGGCCGGCGTGTGAGTTCGGTCTCCTTGAGCTCGTCCTCGGCGCGCAGCGAAAGATCGTATTTCTGCCCGCCGGGCACGGCGTAGAGCGCGAAGCGGAAGGTGACGTTGCCGCCGCGCGCGGTCGGCGCGCTGCGTTCGACCTCGCGCACCTGCCAGACCTTGCCGTTGTACTCGACGACGGTGCCCTTCTTGATTTCCGAAGCCTTCATGTGTCGATTGCCCTGATGGGAAGTGGGGAGTAGGGAGTGGGGAGTGGAAAAAGCTTTGCAGCCCTCAGCCCTCGGCCCTCAGCCCTCAGCCCTCAGCCCTCAGCCCTCGGCCCTCAGCCCTCAGCCCGCTCCCCGCTCACTTGGGTGCCAGCCGGATCGCGCCATCCACGCGGATCACGCTGCCGTTCATGTAGCGGTTCTCGAGCACGAAGGCGACGGCGTCGGCGAACTCCGCGGGCGCGCCGAGCCGCGAGGGGTAGGGAACTTGTGCACAAAGGGAATCGTATACTTGTTGCGGCATGCCGTCGACCATCGGTGTATGGAACACGCCGGGCGCGATGGTCATCACGCGCACGCCGATGCGGGCGAATTCGCGCGCCATCGGCAGGGTCATGCCGATCACGCCGCCCTTCGACGCGGAATAGGCGGCCTGGCCGATCTGGCCTTCGTAGGCGGCGATCGAGGCGGTGTGGACGATCACGCCGCGTTCGCCGTCCGCGCCCGGCGGATTGTGCTGCATCCGGTTCGCCGCGGCCTTGGTGACGTTGAAACTGCCGATCAGGTTGACCCGCACAGTGGTCTCGAATTGCGCGAGCGGCATCGGCCCTTCCTTGCCGAGCACGCGGCCGGCGCCGGGGATGCCGGCGCAGTTGATCGCGACGTTGAGTCCGCCCATGCGTTCGCTGGCCTGGGCGAGCGCGGCGATGACGCCGTCTTCGCTGGTGACGTCGGTGCGCAGATAGCTCGCGCGGGCGCCGAGTTCGGCCACGGCGGCCGCGCCCTTGTCGTCGTTGATGTCGAGCATCGCCACGCTGCCGCCGCGCGCGATGAGGTGTCGCGCCACGGCGAGGCCGAGGCCGGAGACGCCGCCGGTCACGACGGCCTTGACTTGATCCAGTTGCATGAGCGACTCCGCGAATGGCAGGGAATTGCCCATTCTAGCGGATCGTCGCGGTCACAGATCGCGCAGGTAGAAGCGATCGCAGCCGAAGTGCCCGGTGCGGCCGAGCGCGGCGGGCAGGCGCCGGAAACCGTGTTTTTCGTACAACGCCTGGGCCGCGTCCATGCCCGACAGCGTTTCCAGATAGCAGCGCCGGTAGCCGGGCGCGCGCCTCAGCGAGACAGCGCATGAGCAGCGCATGGCCGGCGCCGCGACCGCGCAGACGCGGCAGGAAGTACATCTTGCGCAGCTCGCAGACGTCGGGGTCGCCGCCGACGAGCTCGGCGATGCCGCCGCCGCCGCACACGATGCCGTCGAGCTCGACGACGAAGTAGGCGCGGCCGGGCCGCGCGTACGTCGCCGCCATGGCGTCGACTTCGGCGTCGTGGATCGCGAAGCCCGGGCCGTCGGCGCCGAATTCCGGCATCACGCCGCGGATCAGATCGGCGACGGCGTCATCGTCGCGCGGTTCGATCGGGCGGATCGAGAAGGGTGTGGTCGTCGACATCGAGCGCGTGCGCGTGCGGCGTCGTGTCCCGTCATCAAGGCTACAACGGCCGGCGGAAATCGAGATCGTAGCGCGAACCGTGCACCAGCACGTGCACGCGCAGGTTGGTGATGCTGATCGGTCCGCTGGGGTCGGCATCGGCCGCATTCGAATGACCGACGTCGGTCGGATCGATCACGGTCACGCCGCCGCGGCCGACCACGTCCATGACGTTGTCCGGACCGACGAACGCGGCGGTGTCGGGATCGATGCCGATGCCGAGCGCGAACGGGTTGAGCGCGAGCGCGCCGAGCAGCCGGCCGAGGCGGTCGGCGCTGGCGCCGCCGGGATCGATCACCAGCCGATTGGACAAGCCGAGGCCGGGCGCGAGAGTCACGCTGCCCATGCGCGGCGTCGAGCCCTGCGCGCCGCCGGCCAGCATGTGCTCGGCGAGGATCGGCGCGGCCGCGCCGACGCCCGCCACGGCCATGCCTTCGGCGTTGCGCTTGCGCAGCAGGCGCGCCAGCGGCGTGCCGCCGAGCAGCGTGGACAGGCGCAACGGTTGATCGGCGCACAGGATCGCGAGATCGGCGCGGTCCACGACGGCGAGCGTGGCTGCCTGTTCGCTGTCACTGCGCTTGGCGAGGTTCAGGCGCTGGATCTGGCGCGCACCGCCGCCGAGCAGACGTTGTTCGATCTCCTCGGGCGTGCCGTCGTCCGCCGGTGTCGCCGCGACGACGGCCACGGCCGAGCGTTCGCCGAGCAGCGCGAGCAGGCGCTTGAAGATGCCCGGCTCGCTCGCGCCGCGCACGCTGAACCCGGCGGCGATCAGATAACCGCGGGATTGGTCCGGAGCGAGGCGTGCGGGCATGGGCGGTGCGGCAAGTGCGAAGACGGATTATACGGTCGCCGCGGTTTCCGACAGCATGCTTTCGATGGATTCCTCTAGGATGGCCAACGGTCCTTCGGATTGCGTCAGTTCCGGGTAGTGCAGTCGAATCCGTTGTGCCAGCCCCTCCCGACGTTCGCTGTCCTGAGCGACCGCGACGGCCAGGCTCGCCAGCTGCGACGGATCGGCGGCGATCAACTCCTCGCAGTGCAGGGCGCGCAGCATCGCCAGTGATTGGCGACCGCGCATGAACCGACCGGGGCAAGTGACCACCGGCAGTCCGGCCAGCAATGCGTCCAAGCTGGTGTTGCCGCCGGACCAGTGCAGGCTATCGAGCATGACATCGGAGGCGAGATTGACGCGCAGGTAGTCCGCGCGCGAGAGCACGGGCAGGAACACGAGATGGCGGCGGGCAGAAAGCCCCATCCGTGAAAACGCCTGCTCGAGCCGTGTGACGAACACCAACATCGATTCCTTGTCGGTGGCAAAGAACACGAATGCCGCCGCTGGATCACGGTGCGCGATCTCGGCATAGACGGCGTCGTTGTCGGGATGCAGCTTGAACAGCGATTGCGGCACCAGATACAAAGTGCGGTCCGTGGGCAGCCCCAAGGCTGCGCGATCCGTCGGTGACGGCAAGGCAGGGGTGAGATACTGTGTGCCGAGACCCGGCAGCAGATGAAGCGGCTCGGTGTAATGCTCGGCAGCGTCGGCGGGTTCCATGTCCCGACAGGATAGGAACGCGTCGATCGTTGGCAGCCCGCTCGTGACCGGATGCCCCCAAGCGCAGAGTTGCCGTGGCGCCAAACGCAACGCGGCGAGACCGAGCACCCGGAAGTCCATGCCGAGTTCGGGATAGAGGATCAGGTCCGGCGCGAGCTCGCGCAGGCGGCGGACGTTTTCCACGAGCGGTCCGTCCAGAGAAAGTTCTCCCTGCACGAGCGTTGTGAGGTGTTCGCTCAGTCGATCACGGTAAGTGCCCACGTGCACCAGGATCACTTCGTAGCGTCCGCTGCCGCCGAGACGCCGCACCCATGAGGCGAAATAGGAGCCCACGGTGCATTCGTGGAAGCGACTGGACACCAGCGCAATCCTTGGTTTGGCGCGAGTGCGTCGGTGCGAGGTGCTGTCGGAAGGCAGTAGCGCGCCGAGGCAGGCGCTCAACCAGTGGCCCATCTTCCGCTGCGGTTCGCGGTCGTTCTCGCCCTGATAGGCAAGCAGGAAATTGTCCCAGAGTAGCGCGTCCGGCGGTGGCGCGAGCGTGACCACGCGAGTCGGCGGGTACGTGGCAACGAACTCGTCGAGGCGGTGCAGGAAGTCCCGGCGCGTGGCCAGGAGCGTTTCCCGATCCGGGTAAACCGAAGGCAGCCCGAGCGCGTAGGCAAGGTCGATCCGCAAACGATCCCCCGGATCGGTCACATGTGGGCGCAGTCGCGTCAGCAATTCCCGGCTGGCGCCAACGTCGGCGTGCCGGCGCAATTCGCGGCAGAAGGACAGAACCCAGGGGGTGATCTTTCCACCCGCGTGGTCGATGGTTCGCGCGACCACGGTCTTGGCATGCGCGACATCGGCGGCGGCGAGCAGAAGTCTCGCGCACTCCTGCAAGTGGTCCTGTGCGCGCAATTTGCTGGCCAGCGAAACCAGATCCGCTGCGGCGCGCGCCCTGTCGCTGCCGGCGATTCTGGCCTCGGCAAGCTTGAGGTGCGCGGCAAAGTCCTCCGGCTGCGCAGCCACGACCCGGTGCAATTCCTCGATTGCTGCTTTCGGGTCGTTGCCCTCGAGCAGCAGCACTCCGAGGTTGAATCTCGCGTCCGTGTTGGTTGGATCGGCGGCCAGCGCCTTGCGGTAAGCGTCTCCTGCAACCTCCAGCGCGCGTTCTGCCTTGTGAGCGTTGCCGATGCGCAGCCAGCAAACCGAAAGCGCGCGCCGCAGTTTCGCGTGCGTCGGGTTGATCGCGAGCAGACGCGAGAGATCCTCGATCGCCTCCTGCCAGGATTCGAGCTTGAGCCGTGCGTTGGCCCGCAGCGTGCGCGCGCCGGGGTGTTCCGGCCAGTGCGCCAGGACAACGCTCGTTGCGTCCAGCACGGCGGCGAATTCGCCATTTCGAAATGCCGCATCTGCTTGGCGAAGCAACCGTTCCGCTTCGACGCGGTTCATGCGCGCGCCAGTCCGACTTTGCTCTGGTTGGTTCGTCCCAGTTGCGTACTCAACCAGCGGCCGGTTTCGATCAGCCGGTCGAGATCGACGCCGGTGGCGATGCCCATGCCGTGCAGCATGTAGACCACGTCCTCGGTGGCGACGTTGCCGGTCGCGCCGCGCGCGTACGGACAACCGCCGGCACCGGACACCGACGCATCGATCACGCCGACACCGAGTTCGAGGCAGGCGAGAATGTTGGCGAGCGCCTGACCGCGCGTGTCGTGGAAGTGCACGGCGAGCGCCTGCATCGGTACTCGCTCCGCCACCGCCTGGAGCATCGCGCGGGCCTTGGCCGGCGTGCCGACGCCGATGGTGTCGCCGAGCGAGATCTCGTAGCAGCCGAGTTGGTACAGCCGCGCGGCGACGCGCACGACATCGGCGAGCGGCACCTCGCCCTGGTAGGGACAGCCGAGCACGGTCGAGACATAGCCACGCACGGCCACGCCGTCCGCACGCGCGCGTTCCAGCACCGGCCGGAAGCGCTCGATCGATTCCTCGATCGAGGCGTTGATGTTCTTGCGGTTGAACGCCTCGCTCGCCGCGGTGAACACAGCGATCTCGGCGGCGCCGACGGCGCGCGCGCGTTCGTAGCCTTGCAGGTTCGGCACGAGGACCGGGTAGCGCACGCCCGGTTGCTTGCGGATGCCGGCGTAGACTTCGGCGGCGTCGGCGAGCTGCGGCACCCATTTCGGACTGACGAAGCTGGTCGCCTCGATCGTCGTCAGGCCGGTGTCGGAGAGCCGGTCGATCAGCTCGATCTTGAGCGCGGTCGGCACCAGCGTCTGTTCGTTCTGCAAGCCGTCGCGCGGCGACACTTCGACGATGCGCACGTGGTTCGGGAGCGTACTCATTGCGGTCGCCGCCGTTGCGCCTCGATCAGGGAGTGTTCGTACTCGGCCGGGGTCTGCCGGATGCGGACCAGATGCAGTTCGGCCTTGTCCGCGAAGATGCCGCCGCGACGCAGGATTTCCAGCATGCGCGCGCGGTCGCCGCGCACGTACACGTGCAGTTCGTTCGGCATCTTGCTCACCGTGCCGTCGAGCTTGCCGTCGATGATCTGCCGGGCGACACGCTCGTGCGCCACCGCGTGGACGTCGATCCGATCGGCGAGGGCTTCGTAGCGCGCGAAGAAAAACGCCTTCGCCGGCGGTGGCTCCACGCCGTACACCGGTTTCAGTTCGACGAGCCCCTTGAGCGCGGTGTCGGCGACGACGAGATAGTCCTTGCCGTCGGCGTGCACGTAATTCACCGGCACGTGGATTTCCTTGAGCGGCCCGCTGGGCTCGGTCTGTTCGAGCACCAGAAACCGGCAGCCCTCGTCGACGAAGAACGCCGTGGCCGTGTCGGTGAGTTTCGCGTCGTCGCCGGTCCACAATCCCTTCCAGCGCGGATCGCAGGTCTCGATGTTGTCGCCGGGCGGCGACTCGAAGCGCGTCTCGCTGCATCCGCCGAGGAGTGCGGCGACGACGAACAGCGTCGGGCGAAGACGATCGCGCATGTCAGCCGACGTCCTCGAAACGCACCAGCAGGGCGTCGGCCTCGACCACGTCGCCGGCGACGGCGCGCAGTTCCGCCACCTTGGCCGCGCGCGGCGCGCGCAGACTGAGCTCCATCTTCATCGCCTCCAGCACGAGCACTTCCTGGCCTTCCGCCACGATCTCGCCGGTGTGGGTGCGCACCAGCGCGACGCGACCGGGCATCGGCGCGCGGATCGCATCGCTGCCGGCGGTGTCCTCGGCGGCGAACGCGAACGGCGGTGTGTGCGTGAATCGGCGCCGGCGCGTGCCGTCGTGCAGCAGCACGTGATCGCAGGCGATGCCGACCGCGTAGCGCCGCGCGATGCCGTCGAAGCGCGCGCTGAGCGTGCCGTCCTGAAGCACTGCGCCCTGCACGCGACAGGCAAGCTCGCCGCGCGACAGCGTGTATTCGCCGCCGGCGCCGAACGCCTCCACCGTTGCGTGATCGAGGACGACGAGGCGTTTGCCGGGGTGGCCGAGGCGCCAGGCGTCGGTGCGCGCCCACGGCGAATGCGGGTCGGCCGAATCGCGCGCGCGCGCCGCGGTCGCCGCTTCCTCGTGCAGCAGCCAGGCGGTGGCGGCCGCGAACCACGGCACGGGATCGGCGTCCGGCGCCGCGTCGCCGACGAATTCGTCGAGATGACGATCGAGATAACCGGTGTCGATGCGGCCCTCGACCACCGCCGGATGGCGCACCAGGCGTTCGAGGAACGCGAGATTCGATTTCGGCCCGACCACGTCGCACGCGGCGAGCGCCTCGCGCATGCGCTGCAGAGCCTCGGCGCGCGTCCGATCCCAGGCGATCAGCTTGGCGATCATCGGATCGTAGAAGATCGTCACCGTATCGCCCTCGACCACGCCGCTGTCGATGCGCACATGTGCGCTTTGTGGAGGAAGCTGCAAATGCTGCAATTTCCCGGAGCCCGGCAGGAAGCCCTGTTCGGGATCCTCCGCGTACAGGCGCAGCTCGATGGCGTGGCCGTCGGCCGGCACCGACTTGTTGCGGATCAGCGAGGCCGGCAGCGGCTCGCCCGCCGCCACGTGCAATTGCAGCTCGACCAGGTCGAGATGCAGCACCATCTCGGTCACCGGATGCTCGACCTGCAGGCGCGTGTTGATTTCCATGAAATAGAAATCGCCCTGCGTGCCGACGATGAACTCGACGGTGCCGGCGTTGACGTAGCCGAGCGCGCGGCCGGCGGCGATCGCCGCGTCGCCCATGCGCGCCCGCAGTTCCGGGGTCAGGAACGGCGAGGGCGATTCCTCCAGCACCTTCTGGTAGCGCCGCTGCGCGGAGCATTCGCGCTCGTTGAGGTGCACGAGATGGCCGTGGCGGTCACCGAAGATCTGGAATTCGATGTGGCGCGGCGTTTCGAGGTAGCGCTCGAGCAGGACGCGGTCGCGGCCGAAGGCGTTTTTCGCCTCGCGTTGGCAGGATTCGAGTGCCGCGGCGAAGTCCTCGGCCCGGCGCACGATGCGCATGCCCTTGCCGCCGCCGCCGTGTGCCGCCTTGATCATCAGCGGAAAACCGATGCGCTGCGCTTCGCGCGCGAGCAGCGCCGGATCCTGATCGGCGCCGGTGTAGCCCGGCACCACCGGCACGCCGTGGGCGGCCATCAATTCCTTGGCGCCGGCCTTGGAGCCCATCTTGCGCATCGATTCCGCGCTCGGGCCGATGAACACGAGGCCGGCCTTTTCGCACGCCTCGGCGAAGTCGGCGTTCTCGGACAGGAAACCGTAGCCCGGATGGATCGCCTGCGCGCCGGACTTTTTCGCGGCGGCGATGATCGCCTCGCCGCGCAGATACGAATCCGCCGGACGCGGTCCGCCGATCGGATAGGCGCGATCGGCCTGACGCACGTGTTGGGCACCGGCGTCGGCTTCGGAATACACGGCCACGGTCTCGATGCCGAGACGCCGGCAGGTGCGGATGATGCGGCAGGCGATCTCGCCGCGGTTGGCGATCAGCACGCGCGTGAACATCATTCGCCGTCCCAGTAATCGACCATCGACTCCAGCCGGCCGATGAAGCGGAAACCGTGCGCCCGGCCGTCGCCGTCGCGCGGACCTTCGGCGACGAGGAATTTGCCGGAATCCGGATAATCGCAGATTTCCGGATACTCCAGCGTGCTGACCGCGAGGTACTTGAGCTCGGTCGTGCCGGTGTTGATGATCTGGTGTGCGGCCTCCGGGCCGCCCGGCGGGCAGGCGACGAAATCGCCCGGACGCAGCGGATAGGTTTCCTTGCCGATGCGCACCTCGCCGCGGCCTTCGAGCACGAAGAACATTTCCTCGTTGACGCGGTGGCTGTGGAACGGAAACGCGCGCTTGCCCGGTGGCACCGCGGTGATGTTGTAGCCGAGCTTGCGCGCGCCGATGCGCGTGGCGACCTCGCCCATGCGCGCGTCGAACCGTGCGGCGGCCGCGCCTGGCGCCGCGTACTGCTGCGGCCGCGGTTGCAGTTCGACTTCCTCGATGTTGATGATGCGACGGCTCATGTTCCCGGCTCCGGCCAATGGCCCACCGCGTCGATGGCGAGCATGCTTCATTCCCTCGGTGCCCACTGCGGCGAACGTTTTTCGAGAAACGCGGCGAGTCCCTCCTGGCCTTCGGCGGAGACCCTGAGGCGCGCGATCAACGCAGCGTTCTCGGCGTCGGCGGCGAGTGCGGCGGCGGGCGTCGCACCGCTTCGGCGCAGCACCAGTTCCTTCGCCTCGCGTTGCGCCTGCGGGCCACCCTTGGCGAGCAGACGCAGGACGCCATCGACGGCGCCATCGAGCTCCGCGGCGGGCACCACCCGATGCAGCAGGCCGATGCGGGCCGCCTCGGCCGCATCGAAGGTTTCGCCGCTCAGAAACAGACGTCGCGCCTGGCGCGTCCCGATCGCGGCGATCACGTAGGGCGAGATCACGGCGGGCACCAGACCGAGCTTGACCTCGGTGAGGCCGAACTTGGCCGCATCCGTGCCGATGGCGATGTCGCAACAGGCGATCAGGCCGACCCCGCCGCCGTAGGCCGCGCCATTGACGCGCGCGATGGTCGGCTTGGCGAGGAAGTTGAGCGTGCGCATCAGCGTTGCCAGACGTTCGGCGTCGGCGCGGTTTTCCTCCTCGGCGGCCGCGGCCATGGCGCGCATCCACTGCACGTCCGCTCCCGCGGAAAACGACGCGCCGTGGCCAGTGAGAACGACGGCACGGATCGCCGGATCGCGCTCGAAAGCGCAGAGCGTATCGGTCAGCTCGGCGATCAGCGCATCGTTGAAAGCGTTGTGCACCTCGGGGCGGTTCAGCGCGAGGTGGGCGACGCCTTGGTGTAGAGCGATTTCGAGGAATTCGGCCATGGTGGGGATGCTTTGCGTCCGGCGATCATAGCGGTTACGTCGGCGCGACGAGAACCGGCGCAACGGAGTCGATCGCGTGTCACGGTCGAAGCCGTTGCATCAGCAAATAAGAACGATTATCATTTAGCTCATCGACCCTGTCGTGCCGACGGTATGCGAAAGTCCTTACGAATGTTGCTGCTCCTCGCCGCCGCGAGCACCTGCGCGGTGGCACAGGAGCATGAGGCGAAACTCGCGATCCGCGATCACAAGTTCGAGCCGGCCGAATTGACCGTGCCGGCCGGCGCCAAGATCAAGCTGCTGATCGAGAATCAGGACGCCACCCCCGAGGAGTTCGAGAGCCACGAGCTCAATCGCGAAAAGGTGGTGCTCGGCAAGAGTTCGATCACGGTGTACCTCGGTCCGCTCGACCCCGGCCGCTATCCGTTCTTCGGCGATTTCCACCAGGAAACCGCGCAGGGCACGCTGGTCGTGCAGTAGGAGGCGACGGCGATGCTCGGCACCGGTCTTCTGGTATTCCGCGAAGTGCTCGAGGCGGCGCTGATCGTCAGCATCGTCTGTGCGGCCACGCGTGGTGTGGCCACGCGCGGACGCTTCGTCGGCAGCGGCATCGCCGTCGGCGTGCTCGGCGCGATCGCGGTCGCGTTTTTTGCCGATGCGATTTCCGCGGCGGTGAGCGGGATCGGCCAGGAGTTGTTCAACGCCACGGTGCTGCTCGCGGCGGTGGTGATGATCGCCTGGCACGCGATCTGGATGGCCAGCCACGGCCGCGAGCTGGCGCAGCAGATGCAGCGTGTCGGCCACGCCGTGCAGGCCGGAACGCGCCCGTTGTCGGCGCTGCTGGTGGTGGTGGCGATCGCGGTGTTGCGCGAAGGCTCCGAGGTCGTGCTGTTTCTCTATGGACAGGCGGCGAGTGGTGCCGGCGCGGTCGCCATCGCCGGCGGCATCGCGCTCGGCGTGGCGGGCGGCGTCGCCGTCGGGTTCCTGCTGTACTTCGGCCTGCTCGGCATTCCGATGCGGTACTTCTTCTCGGCGACGAACTGGCTGATGCTGTTGCTCGCCGCCGGGCTCGCCTCGCAGGCGGCCGGCTTCCTGATCCAGGCCGACGTGCTGCCGGCGCTCGGCAATCGCATCTGGGATTCCTCGGCGCTGCTTCCGGACACCTCGCTGCTCGGCAAGACCCTGCACACGCTGATCGGTTACGACGCGCGGCCGGCCGGCATGCAGCTCGTGTTCTACATGGTCACCGCCGTGGCAATCGCGTTCGGCATGCGGCGGTGGGGCCATCCGGCGCGCGCGCCGCGTCTCCCGGCGACGACGTCGGCGTGATCCTCGCTCACGGACCGAAGCCGTCGCGGAAGATCAGATCGTGGATGACGGTGATGACGCCGGTCATTTCGGCGTGGTTGCCGCAATTGTAGTAAAGCGTCGTCGGCGCATCGATCGGCACATCGAACGTGATGGTCGACGGCATGGCGACGCCGTTCGCCGAAAGACCCGTGCCGGCATAGGCGTTGCCCGGGCCGGTGCTCGGCGCCGTCTTGATCCAGAACGGATGGATACTCGAGGTGGAAACGTTGAACGTATACTGCTGCCCGGTATACAAGGTGAGATCGGGGTTTCCGCTCGCGGCGCCGCCATCGATGGCGATGTCCCACCGGTACTGACCAAAGCCGCCGCTGATGTTCGGCGTCACGCTGAAGCTGTTGGCGCGCGCAACCGTGGTGCCGATGGCGAGGGCGATGCCGATGCCGATCGAAGCGGCGCGCGTGGCGGCGATTGGAATGCGGAGCATGGCGACATCCGTGGCTGGCGCCGGGTGTGCCATTGCACCATGGTGCGCCTACATGCGGAATACGCCGAATCGCTGTTTTTCGACAGGTGCGTTTAGTGAGGCCGAGATCGCCAACCCCAGCACGCGCCGGGTATCGGCCGGGTCGATCACGCCGTCGTCCCACAGCCGCGCGGTGGCGTAGTAGGGGTGACCCTGACGCTCGTACTGCTCGCGGATCGGCGCCTTGAACGCTTCCTCGTCCTCCTTCGACCAGCGGCCGCCGGCGGCTTCGATGCCGTCGCGCTTGACCGTGGCGAGCACGCTCGCCGCCTGCTCGCCGCCCATCACGCTGATGCGCGCGTTCGGCCACATCCACAGGAAGCGGGCGCCGTAGGCGCGCCCGCACATGGCGTAGTTGCCGGCGCCGAAGCTGCCGCCGATGATCACGGTGAACTTCGGCACGTGCGAGCACGCCACCGCGGTCACCATCTTCGCGCCGTCCTTGGCGATGCCGGCGTTTTCGTACTTGCGGCCCACCATGAAGCCGGTGATGTTCTGCAGGAACACCAGTGGCACGTCGCGCTGATTGCACAGTTCGATGAAGTGCGCGCCCTTGAGCGCGGATTCGGCAAACAGAATGCCGTTGTTGGCGATGATGCCGACCGGATAGCCGTGGATGTGGGCGAAGCCGGTGACCAGGGTCTTGCCGTAGCGCGCCTTGAACTCCTGGAATTCCGAGCCGTCGACGAGGCGCGCGATCACCTCGCGCACGTCGAACGGGTAGCGCGTGTCGCGCGGCACGATGCCGTAGATTTCCTCGGCCGGGTAGAGCGGCTCGCGCGGCTCGGCGAGCGCGAGCGGCACGCGCTTGACGCGATTGAGGTGACGGATCACCTCGCGCGCGATGGCGAGCGCGTGCGCGTCGTTCTCGGCGAAGTGATCGGCCACGCCGCTCACCGCGGTGTGCACCTCCGCGCCGCCGAGCGATTCGGCATCGACGACTTCGCTGGTCGCGGCCTTCACCAGCGGCGGCCCGCCGAGAAAGATCGTGCCCTGCTCGCGGACGATGATGGTCTCGTCGCTCATCGCCGGCACATAGGCACCGCCGGCCGTGCACGAACCCATCACCACCGCGATCTGCGGAATATTGCGCGCCGAAAGTCGCGCCTGGTTGTAGAAGATCCGGCCGAAGTGCTCCTTGTCCGGGAACACCTCGTCCTGCAGCGGCAGGAACGCGCCGCCCGAATCCACCAGGTAGACGCAGGGCAGGTGGTTCTCGAGCGCGATTTCCTGGGCGCGCAGGTGCTTCTTCACCGTCATCGGAAAATAGGTGCCGCCCTTGACCGTGGCGTCGTTGGCGACGACGAGGATTTCCTGGCCGTGGACACGGCCGATGCCGGTGACCAGCCCGGCGCCCGGCGCCTGGCCGTCATACATGCCGTGCGCGGCGAGCGGCGACAGTTCCAGGAACGGCGAGCCGGGATCGAGCAGCGCGCGGATGCGTTCGCGCGGCAGCAGCTTGCCGCGCTCGGTGTGCCGGGCGCGCGCCTTCTCGCCGCCGCCGAGTGCGGCCTCGGCCATCTGGCGCTTGAGGTCCGCGACGGCCGCGCGCAGGTGCGTGGCGTTGGCCTCGAACTCGGTTGCGCGGGTGTCGATACGTGAAGCGATGGGGGGCATAGCCAAGTCCCCGGGGTTTCCGGCGATCCAGAAGATACCAGCTTGCCGCGACCGTCTCCGCCCCCGCGGGGCGAATCGCCGGCGCGAAAGCAAACCGGCCGCCGAAGCGGCCGGTTGCGACTTGCGTTGCGGAGGGCGCGCGTTCAGTGCCCGCCGTCGTCCTTCTTCGCGGCTTCCGTGGCCTTTTCCGCGGCTTCCTTCACCTCCTGGGCGCCTTGCTTGGCCGTCTCCGCGGTCTGCGCGGCACTCGCCGCGGCCGCCTGGCCGGCAATCGCGGCCTGCTGCGCGGATTGCGCGGCGGCGCCGACATCGCCGGCCTGGGCATGTTGCGCGGCGGCCTGTGCGGCGGTGGTGGCCTGTTGCGCCTGCTGCGCGGTCTGCTGCGCGGCTGCCTGGGTGGCGGCCGCGGCGGCCTTGGCCTTGGCGGCGGCCTCCTGTGCGGCCTGCTGGGAATCGTTGCTGCACGCGGCGAGTGCGAGCACCGCGGCGACGATCACGAGTTTGCTGTGCATGGAAGTCTCCCTAGTGTGTCTCAGGTGTCGTTGAAAACGTTGGATGATCGGATTGCCGGAAAGTTCATCCGCCGGCGAGCGGCGTGGCGAGCTTACAGCATCTCGATGGCGAGTGCCGTGGCTTCGCCGCCGCCGATGCACAGCGACGCCACGCCGCGCTTGCCGCCGCGCGCCTTGAGCGCATGGATCAGCGTCACCACCAGGCGCGCGCCGGAGGCGCCGATCGGATGACCGAGCGCGCAGGCGCCGCCGTTGACGTTGAGCTTGGCGTGCGCAATGCCGAGCTCGCGCATCGGCGCCATGGCGACGACCGCGAATGCTTCGTTCACCTCGAACAGATCGACATCGCCCACCTTCCAGCCGACCTTCTTCAACAGGTGGTCGATCGCGCCGACCGGCGCGGTGGTGAACCAGGCCGGTTCCTGCGACTGGGTGGCGTGCGCGACGATGCGCGCCAACGGCTTGAGGCCGCGCCGTTTCGCTTCCTCCTCGCTCGTCACCACGGTCGCCGCCGCGCCGTCGGAGATGCTCGAGGAACTCGCCGCCGTGACGGTGCCGTCCTTGCGGAAGGCGGGCTTCAGCGTCGGGATCTTGGCCACGTCGGCCTTGCCGGGCTGTTCGTCGGTGGCGATCTCGACGTCGCCCTTCTTGCCGGCGACCTTCACCGGCACGATCTCGGCCGCGAACGCGCCGGAGGCGATCGCCGCCTGCGCGCGCCGTACCGACTCGGCGGCATAGGCGTCCTGTTCCTCGCGGGTGAATTTGTATTTGTCCGCGGTCGCCTCGGCGAACACGCCCATCGACTGGCCGTCGTAGGGATTGGTGAGCCCGTCCCAGGCCATGTGGTCGACGAGTTTGGCCTCGCCGTAGCGGATACCGGTGCGCGCGGCGACCATGTGCGGCGCGTTGGTCATGGACTCCATGCCGCCGGCCACGACGATGCTCGCCGAGCCGGCCTTGATCAGATCGTGGGCGAGCATGATCGCCTTCATGCCGGAACCGCAGACCTTGTTGATCGTGGTGCAGCCCACCGACTTCGGCAGGCCGGCCGCGAGCGCGGCCTGGCGTGCCGGCGCCTGGCCGAGGTTGGCCGGCAGCACGCAGCCCATGATGACTTCGGAAACGTCCGCCGGCGACACGCCGGCCTGTTCGAGCGCGGCCTTGATCGCCGCCGCACCGAGGCTGGGCGCCGGCACGCCGGTGAACTGGCCGAGCATGGAGCCAATGGCGGTGCGCTTGGCGCCGGCGATGACGATGGATGACATGAGGCTTCTCCGCTGGCTGGAAAACGAAACGGACCGCGCGGCGATGCCGCGACGCCATGCGTGGCGGCGGGCGGACCGCGCGCGGTGGGAACGACTCGCGCAGGATTATCGCGCCGCAGGGAATCTCAGAACAACCAGCGGATGCAGCCCCGGCTCTTTGCGCCCCCTTGAGTCAAGGGGGCGATCAAACCCTTGCTGCGCAAGGGTTTGATGGGGGTTGTGGAGGTGCGGCGCCGCGGCCGAAGACAGGAACATGGGGTTTGATCCAATTGGTAGCGGAGAGCGGCAACGCGATCCGGGTCGCATCGGAATGATGTGGTCAGACGGGCGTGCCGAAATGGCGCACCAGGTGATTCTCGATCTCGCTTTCGATCATCGGCTTGAGCGCGCTCAGCAGGAAACCGAGTTCGGCGCGCACCCGCACTTCCGCCTTGGTGACGTGGATCTGACCGTTCACCCCGCTGCGACGGAAATGCAGCGTATCGCCGTCCCATTCGGTGGCCAGGCCGAACTTGCGCCCGAGATCGACGGCGGTTTCCTCGACCACGGCCTTCGCGGCTTTGAGCGATTGCCGGTGACGGTGGCGGATGTCGATCGTGGCCATGCAGCAGGTTCCCTGGCGGCGCGGCGCGCGCCGCGGTGGCTTTGCTATGATGCCGCACCGACCGCATGCCGTGCCAGGCGTGGCGCGGCCGACCTGTAGCCGAAGGGGGACCCGTGCGCGCGCTGGCATTCGTTCTGTGGCTGCTCCCGATCTCGTCCGGCGCGGCGGCGACGATCGCGGGCCACATCGACCTGTTTTCCGAAGGCAAGCCGCTGCGCGCCGAGGAGGCGCAGGACACGATCGTCTACTTCCGGCCGAAGGTGCCGCTCGCGGCCGTGCCGGTCACGCCGCCGCAGGCGATGAGCACGCTGCGCAAGCAATTCGTGCCGCGGGTGCTGGCCACCACGGTCGGCAGCGAGGTGCGGTTCCCGAATCAGGACCCGATTCTTCACAACGCCTTCTCGACCTCCAAGGACAATGCTTTCGATGTCGGCCTGTACGGGCAAGGCGACGGCCAGGCGGTGACCTTCGCGCACGTCGGCTACGTGCGGGTGTATTGCAATGTGCACCATTCGATGATCGGTCACATCCTGGTGCTGGACACGCCGTATTTCGTGCGGCCCGACGCGAGCGGCAATTTCCGCCTCGCCGACGTGCCGGCGGTGGAGGGCGATCTCGTCGTCTGGAGCGAACGGGCGCCGCCCTGGCACAGCGTGATCCACGCCGGCGCCGACGCGCCGGTCAGCGTGCAAATGGAGCTCACCCAGCGGCGCATTCCGACCCACATGAACAAGTTCGGCAAACCGTATGGCAGAAGCAGTGACGGCGGATACTAGCGAACGCGGCGGCGGCCGCTTCAGTCTGCCGCTGGCGATCAAGTTCTTCGTCGGTTCGGCGTTCCTGATCGCACTTGCCGTCGGCGCGGCGGTGGTCGTCACCTATCTGCAGGGCGACCGCATCGCCCGGCGTGCCGTGGACAACGCGCTGGCGACGAGCTCGGCGGTGCAGAAGGAATTCGAGCAGAATCGGCTGGAGCAGTTGCAGCTCAAGCTGCAATTGATCGCCGCCGATCCCGGCACCGCGAAGTACGTCGCCCAGGCGGCCGGCACTACCGCGAACCTGCCGGGCTTGAGCGAGAGCAACGAGCTCGACACCAAGTCGATTCCCGATCTGCTGAAGGAGCGCCAGAGCCAGTTCGGCTTCGATCTCGGCATCGTGCTCGACGCCAAGGGCAACGTGCTCGGGCGCAGCGACCAGACCGAGGCCTATCAGGAATCGCTCGCCACCGATCCGCTGGTGCGTCCGGCGATCGACAAGGTCCAGCCGTTCAGCGGCTACTGGCGGCTGGGCGACCGCCTCTACCAGGCTGCGATCATGCCGCTGGCGCAGGACCAGGATCTGGTCGGCTTCCTGCTGCTGGCGCAGCGCGTCGGCGACGAGCTGTCGACGAAGATGGAGAAGATCAGCGGCGCCGAGATCGCCTATTGGCTGCCGCAGGGCGACCAGTTGCGGCTGGTCGCCAGTTCGCTCGACGAGGCCTCGCGCAAGGCGCTGCAGGAAGCCGCCTCGACCCAGGTGCCGGAGCTGATGGCCGCGGTGAAGGCCGGCCATTCGCTGCCGCGCCTGACGTTGCATTTCGCCGGTCAGCAGTGGGCCGCGCAGCTGGCGCCGACCGCGGCCGAGGGCGAGGGCAGCCTTGGCGCCGTGCTGGCGCTGACCTCGACCGACAAGATCGTGGCGAGCTATCGCGACATTCTGAACTGGGTGTTGATCGGCGGCCTGGTGTCGATGGCGATCGCGCTGTTGCTGTCCTACGTGCTGGCCAAGGGCATCCTGCGCCCGGTGCGCGCCATGGCCGAAGCGGCCGAGCAGGCCGCGGCGGGCAACTACAAGACGCGGATCGGCCTCAAGGGCGCGGACGAGCTGGCGCGCCTGTCGCGCGCTTTCGATTCGCTGCTGTCGGATCTGCGCGAGAAGAGCGACATCGAGGGCTACGTCAGCAATCTGTCGCGCTTCCTGCCCGATCCGGGACGTGAGCCGGCCGCGCCGACGCCGACGAAGGCGCCGACCGTGGCCGCGCCGGAGCCGGCGCGGCGCGAGACCTTGAGCCTGCTCGGCCTGGAATTCCGCGAACTTGCCGCCGATTCCTCGGCTTCGGCCGAGGAGGCGCTGCAGAGCTTTCAGCGCATCGCCGCCGCGGTGAAGACGGCCGCGGGCGAGGCGTGCATTCGCCAGAACGCCGGAGCGCGGTTCGTGCTCGGCTTCGCCGGCGTGGCGCGTTGGGCGGCGGCGTTGCGGGCACTGGCGCAGATCCGCCAGTGGGCGGACCGGGAGGGTCTGGCGGCTGTGCCGGCGGCGCTGGTCTCGGGCACGCTCGTGACCGGCGGTACCGTCGATGGCGGCACGGCGCTGTTCGGCGTGGCCTGTGCGCATCTGGACCGATTGATCCCGGAGGCCGCGCCCGGGCAGACGCTGCTCACCCGGGCGGCCGGCGAGGAGCTCAAGACCGCGTTCGGCGAATCGCGTCTGGCCGTTGCCACCGGCGCGGTCTCCGGCAAACGGTTCTACGCGCTCGCGGCGACCGCGCTGGCCGATCTGCCGGCCGCCGCGTCGGCGCCGTCGACCGCGGCGGCGGAGAGCGAGGCGCCGACGGTCGTGCCGGCAGCGAAATCGTCGGCCCGCATCACGCCCACGCGCGGCGGGCGCGCGATGCGTCTCGAGCCCGGCACGGTATTCGGCGGCCGTTACCGCATCCTGTCCGAGCTCGGCGCCGGCGGCATGGGCGTGGTCTACAAGGCCCACGATCTCGAGCTCGACGACGTGGTCGCGCTGAAGATGCTGAAGCCGAGCGCGCTGATGGATCAGGAACAGCTCGATCGGCTGAAGAGCGAAATCAAGCTCGCGCGCATGATCACGCATCCCAACGTGCTGCGCACGTTCGATTTCGGCGAGGTCGAAGGGCATCCGTACATCTCGATGGAGTACGTGCGCGGCCTGACCCTGCGCTATCTGCTGAACGAGACCAAGCGCATTCCGTACTCGGCGGGATTGCGCATCGCGCGCCAGTTGTGCGCTGGCCTGGCGGCGGCGCACGAGGTCGGCGTGCTGCACCGGGACATCAAGCCGGAGAATCTGATCCTGCAGCAGACCGGCAACGCCAAGTTGATGGACTTCGGCATTGCCCGGCCGATCCGCCGCGGCGTGAAGGGGCACACTGAACCCGGCACCTTCCTCGGCACGCCGAACTATTCGCCGCCCGAACAGCTCGCCGGCGAGGAGCTCGACCAGCGCGCCGACATCTATTCGAGCGGCGTGCTGATGTGCGAGATGTTCTGCGGCAAGTTGCCGTTCAGCGGCAGCAACACGCTGGAAATCTACATCGCCCAGACCCAAGCCGCGCCGATCAAACCCTCGGAGCACTGGCCGGAAATTCCGCCGGCGCTGGAGGCCATCATCCTGCGTTGTCTCGAACGTAGGCCCGAGGACCGGTTCGCCTCGGCGAACGAGCTGGCGCAGGCATTGGCCAAACTGCGGGCTTGATTTTCAGTCGCTTATGGAACATTCTTGAAGCGGGTTGACAAGCCGACGCCGCGGGCGTACTGGGGATTCGCCGTGTTCCATCGTCGTTTCGGCATCTTGCTGTTGGTACTGTGCGGGCCGGCATTCGCCGCCGGCGAGGCGATCGAATCCATGGAGGAACCGGCGAGTTCGCCGTGGACCTGGTTCGGCGACGTGCTGCTGCGCGAGGATCATGTCCACGGCATTCCGCGCACGGTGGAACCCAACATCCAGCGCGTGTTCGGGCGCGGCCGTTTCGGTGTGCTCTACGATCCGATCCCGACGCTCGAATTCGGCGGCGCGATCAAGCTCGCGGCCGCGAGCAACAGGAATGCCGAGGATCGCAGCTACAACTTGAACGAGCGCAGCAACGACATCGCCCTCGATCAGTTGTTCGTGCGCTGGCGGCCGACCGAGGCGACGTCGCTGCTCGCCGGCAAGGCCGTCTTCCCGCTCGAATTGACGCCGCTGGTGTGGGACCAGGATCTGCGCCCGGTGGGCGTGAGCGTGGCGACCTCCGCGCCGGTGAATCCCAGCGATCGCTTGAGCCTCGTCGCCGGCTACTTCAACGGCAATCTGCCCTACGGCGACGATTCGCGCATCGGTGCCGTGCAGGCGGGCTACCACTGGCACGAGGGTCAGCCGGCGAGCGCGAGCGTGTTGCTCGCCTATCTCGATTTCAGCAGTCTCGAGCAGCTCACCCTGCAGGGTCTGGCGCGCAGCAACCGCCGCGTCGGCACGAAGCTCGTGAGCGATTATCGCCTGCTGGATCTGCAATTCGTCGGTCGCCTGCGGCCCGGCGATTGGCCGCTCGAGGCGCGCGTGGATCTGCTGCGCAATCTCGGTGCCGACGATCAGCGCGACGCCGGCCGGGTCAGTCTCGTGCTCGGCGACCGCCGCGTGCCGCGCGGCTGGGAGCTCGGCTTCGCCGCGCAGCGTATCCAGCGCGACGCCGCGATGGCGGCGTTCAACTCCGACGAATGGTGGTTCCACAGCTTCGCGCGCGGCGTGATGCCGTGGGTCGGCTACGGTTTCAACGCCACCTGGAGCGCGCGCCTGGCCGCGTTCCACGAGCGGCGCGACGGCGCGAGCCAGCACACCGACACGATCCTCGTCGACGTCAATGCCCAGTGGTGAACCGCGACGGCGAGGCGGCTGTGCTAGAGTCTCGCGCGAGACCGTCGGACGATGGCCGTAAGCATGCGCCTGTGTTTTCCGAATCGAGAACATGCCGACGTGCTGCTCGCCCCGGGCGATACGGCCATCGGCTCGGCGAGCGACAACGCGATCGTGCTCGCGTTGCCCGGTGTGGCCGCGCACCACGCCAGCATTTCCGTGCGCGACCGCAGTTGCGTGCTGGTCGTGCGCGACGCGCAGGCGCGTACCCACGTCAACGCGCGTCCGGTGCGCGAAAAGGCGATCCTGCGACTGGGTGACGTGGTCAGCCTCGATACGGTGCAGTTCATGCTCAAACCCGACCGCGACGACAGCATCCGCACCAAGGTGCCAGCGCAGAAGCCCTCCACCCCGGAGTCCGCCGAGCCCGGCGCGACGCGCCTGCGGCTGACGCCGCCGAAAGTGGTGCTGCGCGGCGTATCGGGCGCGTACTTCGGCAAGATCATTCCGGTGCGCGGCAAACTCCTGATCGGCCGCGGCAGCGATTGCGATCTGATCCTGGACGAGCCGGAGATGTCCCGCCACCACGCGGTGATCGAGAACTTCGGCGACGGCATCTACTTGCGCGATCTCGGTTCGGCGAACGGCACGTTCGTCAACGGTGTGCAGGTGCGCGACGCCGTGCTGCATCCCGACGACCAGATCGCCTTCGACCGCAACCGCTTCCTGCTCGAAGCGCCGGGACTGCCGGGTCGCGCGGAAACCGGGCCGGCGTCGGAGCACGACGTGCCGAACATCACCCAGACCATGCAGGCGATCCGCGTGCCCGGTGCGGCCCCCGCCGGAGGCAAGAGCGAGCGCAACCGCAACGACATCTGGTGGCTGATCGGGGCCGCGGCGCTGATCGCGATCGGACTGGCCGTGTTGCTGCTGGTCCGGATCTGAGCGGCGTCGCGCTCAGCCGCGTTGCAGCGCCGCGCGCGCGGCGTTGCGCGGCCGCGGCAGGCGCGCCAGCATGAGCAGCGCAAACACCACGGCGTAGATGGCCGGTTCGCGGTGATCGGCCTTCACCAGCCAGAGGAAATGCAGCACGGCGAACGCGGCGGCGACGTAGACCAGCCGATGCAGCCGCTGCCAGTGGCGGCCGAGGCGCCGCATCGTCGCGCGCGTGGAGGTGAGCGCGAGCGGCACCAGCAGCAGCCAGGCGCCGAAGCCGACCGTGAGGTACGGCCGCCGCGCGATGTCGCCGAGCAGTTGCGACCAGAAACCGCCGAGATCGACGGCGACGTAGACGGCCGCGTGCAACGTGGCGTAGAAGAACGCGAACAGCCCGAGCATGCGACGCACGCGGATCAGCGGCTGCCAGCCGGTGGCGCGACGCAGCGGCGTGACGGCGAGCGTGGCCAGCAGCAGGCGCAGTGCCCAGTCGCCGCTGCGGTGTTCCAGTTGCGCCACCGGATCGGGGCCGAGCGTGCCGTGGCCGATGTCCCAGGCGAGCATTGCCAGCGGCAGCAGGCAGGCGACGAACAGCGGCGGTTTGCCGGCGGCGACCGGGTCGTGCCTCAGCCGGGCGAGTACGCGACGCATTTGCGAAACCTCTCAACAAGTGGACGATGCCTTAAAGCCCCCTTGAGTCGAGGGGGCGATCAAACCCTTGCGCAGCAAGGGTTTGATGGGGGTTGTGGAGGTGCGACCTCGCAGCCGAAGACAGGCACATGGGGGCTGGATCGGCTCTCCCCTAGAAATCCCGGCGCAGATCCATGCCGGCATACAACGGCGCCACCTGTTCGGCATAACCGTTGAACGGCAACGTCGCGATGCGATTGCCGAACAGGGCAAGGCCGCTGCCGGCGATGCGGCGCTCGGTGCGCTGGCTCCAGCGCGGATGGTCCACCTCGGGGTTGACGTTGGCGTAGAAGCCGTACTCCTCCGGCGCGGCGACGTTCCAGGTCGTGCGCGGCTGCGTTTCGACGAATTCGATGCGCACGATCGCCTTGATCCCCTTGAAGCCGTACTTCCACGGCACGACCAGGCGCAGCGGCGCGCCGTTCTGGGTCGGCAGTTCGTGGCCGTACATGCCGACCGCGAGCAGCGTCAGCGGATGCATCGCCTCGTCGATGCGCAGGCCCTCGCGGTACGGCCAGTCGAGGATCGGATAGTGCAGGCCCGGCATTTCGTCCGGCCGCGCAACGCTGGTGAAGGCGACGAATTTCGCGCGCGAGGTCGGCCGGAAGCGCCGCAACACCTCGCCGAGCGGCACGCCGACCCACGGGATCACCATCGACCAACCCTCGACGCAGCGCATGCGGTAGACGCGCTCCTCGAGCGCGTCCGGTTTGACCAGGTCCTCCAGGGCGAAGCGTCCAGTGATTTCGGCATGGCCGGCGATGTCCACGCTCCACGGCCGCGGCCGGAAGCGCGCGCCGTTGGCTGCGGCATCGCCCTTGCCGGTGCCGAATTCGTAGTAGTTGTTGTAGTGGCTGGCGTCGCGGTAGCGCGTCTCGGCCTCGCCGCGGGCGTAATCGGTGCGGCGCGCGATCGGCAACGGCCTGCCCGCCGGCGCTTCCTCCGCCGCCGTTTCCGGGGCCGGTGCGGCGCCGCAGCCGGCGGCGAGTCCGGCCGCGCCGAGACCGAGCAGTTTCAAGAGCTCGCGCCGGCGCCGGTACACGGATTCCGGTGTGATTTCGTCGGCGGGGACAGGGTGGCGGCGCAGGAAATGCATGATCGGTTCCGGTGGTGCACGCAGCGAAAGACCGGCGTCGGGCGGAAGAAATTCCAGGTTTGACGTCGTCTGGCACCGCGGCGCTATACTGGCATCGCGCTGGGCAGGGGGGTTGGAACCCGAGGGCATGAACCTCGCAGCGGCTTTCCGGTTTTCCTCGAGTCTGGTGGCGATCATGGACGCCGCCGACGGTCGCATCGTGGACGTGAACCCGGCGTTCGAGCAGGCGACCGGCTACCGGCGAGACGAACTCGCCGGCCGACGCACGGTGGAGCTCGATTTCTGGCCGAACCTCGAGACCCGCGCGCGGATCTGGGCGCACCTGCGCAGCGAACGCTGCGTGCGCGGCGAGCGCGTGGTGTTTCGCGCCCGCGACGGCTCCTTGCGCTCGGCCACGCTGTATTGCGAGATGTTCGAGCACCGCGGTGCCAATTGCGTGTTCGCCGTATTCCAGCAGGTGGAGGAGGCCGGCCGCGAACCGGCCGCGATCAATCCCGATCCGGGCAGCTACCGCGCGTTGTTCCTTGCCGCCGCCGAAGGTCTGTACCGTAGCCTGCCCGCCGGCGGCTGGATCGACGTCAATCCGGCGCTCGCGCGCATCTTCGGCTACGAATCGCCGGCGGCGATGCTGATCGATACCGGCGGTCGGCGCGCGAGCGAGTTGTACGCCGACGCCGAGCAGGCGGCGCGCCTGTACGCGCTGCTCGCCCGCGACGGCCATTTCGAGAACCAGCGCGCCAGGGTGCGTCGTCGTGACGGGTCGCTGGTCTGGATTGCCGAGAACGCGCGCGCGGTGCGCGACGACGCGGGCCAGGTCCTGTTCTACGAAGGGTCGGTCGTCGACATCACCGCCGAGGTCGAGGCGGAAAACCGTCTGCGCCAGTCCGAGGCGCTCTACAAGACCCTGGTCGACAACTGCCGCGACGGCGTGTTCCTTGCCCTGCACGATCGCATCGTCTTCGCCAACCAGGCGCTCGCCGACATCCTCGGCTACACCACCGAGGAACTGCGCGGTCGCGCCTACATGGATCTGGTGGCGCCGGAATCGCTCGCCGAACAGCAGGTGCGCCGCGCCGCGCGCGGCGACGGCTCGCGGTCGGCACAGGACTACGAGGTGCTGGCGCTGCGCAAGGATGGCTCGCGACGCCTGCTGCGCGTGCGCGCCGCGGCGGTGGAATTCGACGGCGAAATCGCCGCGACCGGCACGATCCAGGACATCACCGACGACCGTCGCCAGCAGCAGGCGCTGGCCGAGGCCGAGCAGAAATATCGCGCCTTGTTCCAGAACGCGGTGATGGGCATGTTCCAGAGCCATCCCGACGGTCGCCTGCTGGAGGCGAACGACGCGCTCGCGCAGATTCTCGGCTACGCCGACGCCGCGGCGCTCAAGGCGAGTGTTGGGCACATGTCGCAGATCTACGCCGATCCGGCCGAGCGCGAACGCATCGTCGCCGATCTGCTCGCGCAGGGGCGCCTGCGCGGCGAGTGCTTCTTCGCGCGCCGACGCGACGGCAGCACGGCGGTGGTCGAGATCAACGCGCACCTGGTGCGCGATCCTGCCGGCGCGGTGCTCTACGTCGAAGGTTCGGCGCAGGACATCACCGCCCGGCGCGCGGCGGAGCAGGCGCTCAAGCACTCCGAGGCGCGCTACCGCACGCTGGTCGAGCACAGCCAGGTCGGCGTGTATCTGATGCTTGACGACTGCTACACCTACGTCAATCAGGCTTTCGCCGCGATGTTCGGTTACACCGAGGAGGAACTCGTCGGCGCCAACTTCCGCATTCTCGTGCCGCCTGAATCGCGCGAGCACCAGGAGGACCGCTACCAGCGCCAGGTGCGCGGCGAGGGCAACCGTGGCGACTACGGCATCGTGCTGCAGCGCAAGGACGGCAGCCGCATCGAGGTGGTGATCAGCGCCGGCACGGTCGAGATGGACGGGCGGCTGTACACCTGCGGCACGATCCGCGATGTCACCGAGCAGCATCGCATCCAGCGCCAGCTCGAACACAACGCCAGCCACGATCTCCTGACCGGACTGCCCAACCGGGTGGTGTTCGAGCGCGAGCTCGCCGCGGTGATCGCCGAGGCGCGGCCGCGCGGAACCTGCGACTACGCCGTACTGTTCCTCGATCTGGACGGCTTCAAGCTGGTCAACGACAGCCTGGGCCACGCCAGCGGCGACGTGCTGCTGGTGCAGATCGCCGATTGCCTGCGCTCGCACCTCGGCAACCAGTGCCTGGTGGCGCGGTACGGCGGCGACGAATTCACCCTGCTGCCGCACGGGCCGTGTTCGCGCGCGCGCGCCGAACAGCTCGCGCAGCGGGTGCTGGCGTTGCTGGCCGGTTCGTTCGACGTCAACGGCCATCGCGTGTTTTCCGGCGCCAGTCTCGGCGTCGTGCTCGGCCGTCCGGAATACCAGTCGCCGGAACAGGTGCTGCGCGACGCCGACACGGCGATGTATCGCGCCAAGGCCCGCGGCAAGTCGGCCTACGTGATCTTCGACGACGCCATGCACGCCGCGGCGCGGGCGCGGCTCAAGATCGAGACCGAGCTGCGTTTCGCGCTCGAGCGCGGCGAATTCCGGGTGTACTACCAGCCGATCGTGGATCTCGGCAGCGGCGCGGTGTGCGGTTGCGAGGCGCTGGTGCGCTGGCAACATCCCGAGCGCGGCCTGCTGCTGCCGGCCGATTTTCTCGGTGTGGCCGAGGAGACCGGCACCATCGTCGCCATGGACTGGTGGGTGCTGGAACACACCTGCCGGAATCTGTTGCGCTGGCAGCGCCGCTTTCCCGCACACGCGCAGGTGCGCGCCAACGTCAATCTGGACGAGCGCCAGTTCGCCGAGCCGAACGTGGTCGCGACGCTGCGCGACGTGCTCCGGCGCACCGGCATCGATCCCGCCAGTCTCACCCTCGAGATCACCGAAACCGTGTTCCGCCGCGGCCGCGCCGAGGCCGAAGCGACCCTGCACGGCTTGCGCGAGCTCGGCGTGGCGCTGGTGGTCGACGACTTCGGCACCGGCTACTCGTCGCTCGATTCCTTCGCCACCTCGCCGTTCAACGCGCTCAAGGTGGATCGCAGCTTCGTGCGCGACATGGTCACGAATTTCCGCCACCGCGCCATCGTGCGCACCATCGCCCGCTTCGCGGAGGAACTCGGTCTCGGCCTGATCGCCGAAGGCGTGGAGCTGCCGGAGCAGGCCGAGCTGCTCGCGCAGTTGGGCTGCAATGGCGCCCAGGGCTTCCTGTACGCGCCACCGCTGCCGCTGGAGGCATTCGAGCAGGTGCTCGATCGCGGGCTGACCGGATACGGCCGCGCCGCCGCCAACGCTGTTGCCTAATTGCTGCGTCGCGGCATAATGGGCCTCCCCAGCGGAGCCCCCATGAGCAGAGCCTACAATTTCAGCGCCGGTCCGGCGGCGCTCCCCGAAGTCGTGTTGCGTCAGGCCCAGGCCGAGTTGCTGGAGTGGGGCAAGGCGCGCGCTTCGGTGATGGAGATCAGCCATCGCGGCAAGGACTTCATCGCTGGCGCAGGAGTCCGAGCAGGATCTCCGCACCTTGTTGCAGATTCCGTCGAACTACAAGGTGCTGTTCCTGCAAGGCGGCGCCACCCAGCACTTCGCCCAGATTCCGATGAACTTCGCGCGGCGCGGGCAGGGTGCGGATTACCTCGTCACCGGGCACTGGGGCGAAAAGGCGCTCAAGGAAGCCACGCCGCTGGTGCAGGCGCGCATCGCCGCGAGCGGCGCGGCAGGCAACTACACGGCGATTCCCGCGCGCGCCGACTGGCGGCTCGATCCGGACGCGGCCTACCTGCACTACACGCCGAACGAGACCATCCACGGTGTGGAGTTCCACACCATCCCCGAGGTCGGCGACGTGCCGCTGGTGGCGGACCTGTCCTCGACGATCCTGTCGCGGCCGCTGGACGTATCGCGCTTCGGCATCATCTACGCCGGTGCGCAGAAGAACATCGGCGCCGCCGGCCTCGTCGTCATGATCGTGCGCGAAGACCTGCTGGCGCGCTGCCCCCGGGACATCCCGAAGATCTTCAACTACGCCGAGCACGCTGCGAACGAATCGATGCTCAACACGCCGAACACGTTCGGCTGGTATCTCGCCGGACTCGTGTTCAAGTGGCTGCTCGCCCAGGGCGGCTTGGCGGCGATGGCCGAACGCAACCGCGCCAAGGCGGAGTTGCTGTACGGCTACATCGACGCGTCGGGCTTCTATCGCAATCCGGTCGAGCCTTCGGCGCGCTCGTGGATGAACGTGCCGTTCACGTTGCCGCGCGAGGAGCTCGATGCGCCGTTCCTGAAGGAAGCCGAGGCCGCCGGCCTGATGGCGCTCAAGGGCCACCGCGCCGTCGGTGGCATGCGCGCCTCGATCTACAACGCCATGCCGCTCGAAGGCGTGCAGGCGCTGGTCGACTTCATGCGCGATTTCGCGCGCCGCCACGGCTGAACGCGCCGCCAACACCGGACCGACGAGTCACGCCACGATGTTCAAGATCCAGACCCTCAACCACATTTCCCGCAATGGCTTGAGCCGCCTGCCGGCGAACCTCTACACCATCGCCAACGACGTCGCCGAACCGGACGCCATCCTGCTGCGTTCGGCCGATCTGCACGGCAAGCCGCTGCCGAGCTCGATCAAGGCTGTGGCGCGCGCCGGCGCCGGCGTCAACAACATCCCGGTGGCGGAGTTCAGCCGGCGTGGCGTGCCGGTGTTCAACGCGCCGGGCGCCAACGCCAACGCGGTCAAGGAACTGGTCGTCGCCGGCATGCTGATCGCCGCGCGCAATCTCAACGACGCGCTCGCCTTCGTCGGCAGCCTGGCGCCCGGCGAGGACCTGCACCATCGTGTCGAGGCGGAGAAGAAGCGTTTCGTCGGCAGCGAACTGGCCGGCAAGACGCTCGGCGTGATCGGCCTCGGCGCGATCGGCGTCAAGGTAGCCAATGCCGCGCATGCGCTCGGCATGCGCGTGCTCGGCTTCGATCCGCACATGACCATCGACGGCGCCTGGGCGCTGTCCTCCGACGTGGCCAAGGCCGGTTCGTTGAACGAGCTGTATGCCGCCTCTGACTACATCAGCTTCCACGTGCCACTCAACGACGCCACCCGCGGCATCTTCGGCCTGGATGCGCTCGAACGCGTGCGGCCGGGCGTGGTGCTGCTCAATTTCGCGCGCGAGGGCATCGTCGATCCGGCGGCGCTGCGTCAGGGCCTCGCCAGCGGCCGCATCGGCCGCTACGTCACCGATTTTCCGAGCGCCGACCTGCTCGGCAACGTGCGCGTGATCGGCCTGCCGCACCTCGGCGCCTCCACCGGCGAGGCGGAGGAGAACTGCGCGGTGATGGTGGTCGATCAATTGCGCGATTTTCTGGAAAATGGAAATGTACACAATGCGGTGAATTTCCCGAACACGCGCATGGCGCGCGCCGGCAAGGCGCGGTTGTGCATCGCCAACCAGAACCGGCCGAACATGATCGGCCAGCTCTCGCACGTGCTCGGCGAGGCCGGCGTCAACATCGCGCAGATGCACAACGCCTCGCGCGGCGATCTCGCCTACACGCTGATCGATCTCGATTCGCCGGTCACCGATGCCGTGATCGCCGCGATCCGCGGCATCGACGGCATTCTCTCGGTCCGCGCCATCGGCGACGCGGCAGCCTGATCCGCACGACCGCCATGGCCCGACCGAGGAAGACTGCCCGACCGTCCGCGCCGTCGCTGGCCGCGGCGCGCGCGCGCATCGACGCGATCGACCGCCAGATCCAGGAACTGATCGCCGAACGCGCCGGCTGGGCGCGCCAGGTCGGCAAGGCCAAGGGGCCGCTCAAGGCGGCGATCGACTATTACCGGCCCGAGCGCGAGGCGCAGGTGCTGCGCATGGTGGTGGATCGCAACGAAGGTCCGCTCGCCGACGAGGTGCTGGTGCGGCTGTTCCGCGAGATCATGTCGGCCTGTCTGGCGCAGCAGGAGCCGCTCAAGGTCGGCTATCTCGGACCCGAGGGAACCTTCAGCGAACAGGCGATGCGCAAGCACTTCGGCCACTCGGCGCACGGCCTGCCGCTGGCCAGCATCGAGGAGGTGTTCCAGGAGGTCGAGAACGGCAACGCCGATTTCGGCGTGGTGCCGGTGGAGAATTCCGGCGAGGGCACCATCCAGATCACGCTGGACATGTTCCTGTCTTCGGAATTGAAGATTTGTGGAGAAGTGGAATTGCGCGTACGCCAGTTCCTGCTCTCGCGCACCGGGCGCATCGAGGACATCGAGCGCGTCTACTCGCATCCGCAATCCTTCGCGCAATGCCGCGGCTGGCTGCGCACGCACCTGCCCAAGGTCGAGAAGGTGCCGGTGTCGAGCAACGCCGAGGCGGCGCGGCGCGCGCGCAACGCCGACGATGCCGCGGCGATCGCCGGCGAATCGGCCGCGCACATCTACGGCTTGCGCAAGGTGATCATGAGCCCGATCGAGGATCGCGACGACAACACCACGCGCTTCCTCGTCCTCGGGCGGCAGTTCTTCCCCTCGTCCGGACACGATCGCACCTCGGTGCTGGTGTTCATCCAGGACCAGCCGGGCGCGCTGTTCAACGTGCTCAGTCCGTTCGCGCGTCACGGCATCAGCATGAACCGGATCGAGTCGCGGCCGTCGCATCAGGCGAAATGGGAGTACGCCTTCTTCATCGATCTCGCCGGCCACATCGACGATCCGCCGATGAAGCAGGCGCTCAAAGAGCTCGAACGCTTGAGCGCGCAGATCAAGGTGCTGGGGTCGTACCCGGTGGCGGTGCTGTGAGCTTCGACGCCGGGAAACTCGCCAACGCCGCCACCCGCGCCTTGCGCGCGTACGATCCGGGACACGATCTGCCGGCGCTGCGCCGGCGGTTCGGCGCGACGCTGGCCGAGCTCGGTTCCAACGAGAATCCGCTCGGTCCGAGCCCGCGTGCGCTGGCGGCGATCGAGGCCGCGCTGCCCGAGGTGCTGCGGTATCCCGATCCGAACGGCGGCGCGCTGAAAACTGCGCTTGCGCAACGGCTCGGCGTCGAGCGCGAGCAGATCACGCTCGGCAACGGCTCGCACGAGCTGCTGATGCTGATCGCGCAGTGTTTCGCCGGCGCCGGCACCTCGATCGTGTTCGCCGAGTTCGGCTTCGCCGTGTATCCGATCGCCGCCGCGGCGGCCGGCGCCGAACCGATCCGCGTGCGCGCGCTGCCGCGCGAACACGCGACCATGCCGCGCGGCCACGACCTGGCCGCCATGGCGGCCGCGGTGCGCGGCGACACACGCATCGTCTACCTCGCCAATCCGAACAACCCGACCGGCACCTGGGTGGACGACGCGGCGCTCGCCGAATTCCTCGCCCGCGTGCCGCCAACGACGCTGGTCGTGGTGGACGAGGCGTATGCGGAATACGTGACCGATGCCGCGCTGACCACGGCCTTGCGTCTGCTGCCGCGTCACCCGAATCTGATCGTCACCCGCACGTTTTCCAAGGCGTATGCGCTGGCCGGATTGCGCGTGGGCTACGCGATCGGCGCTGCGCCGGTCGCGGCCATCCTCGAACGCCTGCGCGAATCGTTCAATGTCAATTCGCTCGCGCTCGCCGCCGCCGAGGCGGCGCTCGGCGACGCCGCGCATGTCGCGCAGGTGCGCGCGTGGAATGCGGCCGAACGCGCCTGGCTGACTGCGCAATTGCGTGCGCGCGGTCACATCGTGCCGGAATCGCAGACCAACTTCGTGCTGATCGATTTCGGCCGCGATGCCGCGGCGATCGAGCGCACTCTGTACGAGCGCGGCGTGATCGTGCGGCCGATGGCCGGCTACCATCTGCCGGAGTGTCTGCGCATCAGCGTCGGCACGCGCGCGGAGAACGAGCGCCTGCTCGCCGCGCTGCCATGAGCGCGCGGCGCATCGACTGGGTCTCGGCGCCGGCCGGCCCGCTGCGCGGCGAGCTCCGCGTGCCGGGGGACAAGTCGATCTCGCATCGCGCCATCATGCTGGCCGCGCTGGCCGAGGGCGCATCGCGCATCGCGGGTTTTCTCGAAGGCGAGGACACGCGCGCCACGGCGCGCGCGTTCGCGCAAATGGGCGTGCGGATCGAGGCGCCCGCGGACGGCGAACGCGTCGTGCACGGCGTCGGCCTGCACGGATTGTGCGCGCCGGCGGACGCGATCGACTGCGGCAATGCCGGCACGGCGATGCGCCTGCTGACAGGTCTGCTCTGCGCGCAGCGCTTCGACTCGCGACTGACCGGCGACGCCTCGCTGTCGCGTCGGCCGATGCGCCGGGTGATCGAGCCACTGACCCGCATGGGCGCGCAGATCGACGCGGAACCGGGCGATGTGCCGCCGTTGCGCATCCACGGCGGGCGCGCGCTGCGCGGCATTGCCTACGAGTCGCCGGTGGCGAGCGCGCAGGTGAAGTCGGCGGTGCTGCTCGCGGGTTTGTACGCCGACGGCGAGACCTCCGTGCGCGAGCCGCAGCCGACGCGCGACTACACCGAATCCATGCTGGCCGCCTTCGGCTGGCCGGTGACCTACGCACCGGGCTTGGCACGGCTCACCGGCGGCCATCGTCTGCATGCGACCGAGCTGCGCGTGCCGGCGGATTTTTCCTCGGCGGCGTTCTTCCTCGTCGCCGCGACGATCGTGCCGGGATCCGAGCTCGTCCTGCGCGAGGTCGGGATGAATCCGCGTCGTACCGGCCTGCTGGAGGCGTTGCGCGCCATGGGCGCCGACATCCGCGTCGAGAACCCGCGCGGCGCGGGCGCGTTCGCGGTGGCCGATCTCGTCGTGCGGCATGCGCCGCTCGCGGGCAGCGACGTGCCGGCGGAGCTTGTGCCCGACATGATCGACGAGTTTCCGATCCTGTTCGTCGCCGCCGCCGCCGCGAAGGGCATGACCCGCATCCGCGGCGCGGCCGAACTGCGGGTGAAGGAATCCGACCGCATCGCGGTGATGGCGAACGGCCTGCGCGCGCTCGGCGTGCGCGTCGAGGAGACGCCGGACGGTGCCTCGATCGAGGGCGGGGCGATCGACGGCGGCGAAGTCGATGCCGCCGGCGATCACCGCTGCGCGATGAGTTTCGCCGTGGCCGGCGCGATCGCGCGCGACCCCGTGCGCATCCGCGATTGCGCCAACGTCGCCACCTCGTTTCCCGGCTTCGTCGAACTCGCCAACGGCTGTGGCTTCGCGTTGAGTTGATGGTGGCGGAGCCTTATTCTGGGAGTGGGGCGAGCTCTGGGAAATCGGAAATCGGAAGCGGGTGAGTGGTCAGCGGTGAGCGGTGAGCGGGAAGAGCCGCTAAGCCCTCAGCCCTCGGCCCTCAGCCCTCAACCCTCAACCCTCAACCCTCAGCCCTCAGCCCTCAGCCCTCAGCCCTCAGCCCTCACCCCTCAGCCCTCAGCCCTCAGCCCTCA
>JAJPHA010000076.1 GCA_021325475.1 Rhodanobacteraceae bacterium
GCCGGCCCGGCGTTCGTCGCCGCCTGCTGGCCGGCGAGCACGAAGATGCCCACGCCGATGATGCCGCCGATGCCGATCGCGGTGAGCTGCCACAGACCGAGCACGCGCCGGAAATCGCGGCGCGTGCCGAGCTCGGCCTGCAATTGTTCGATCGACTTGTGTCGCAGCCACTGCGCCATCCGCTTCATGTCCGCTCCCCGAAGACCGGTGGCGCGATCATACCGAAGTTCGGCGGCCGGGCCGCAAGGGCGCCGCGAGCGCGACCCTGACAACGCCGCGTCAATCCATACTGACCGGCTCCTTGTGGAAGGTCTCGCCGGTCCCCTCGGACGAGGGGATCTCGATGTCCGTCGAGAAGTCCGCGTCGACGTCGAACGGCGGATCCATGTCGGTGAACTTCAAGTCACCGGCTTCCTCGATCTGCGCTCGCAGCGGGTCGGACTTGAGAATGGACAGGATCGGCTTGTGGTCGCCCCGGATCCGTTGATTGGTCCAGCCGCGCGTCTTGCCGTTCCACACCCGCTCCACCTCGCGCTCGTCCTCGATCCGCACGAAGCGGCACTTCTTGGGCAGCGGCCGGTCCTGCCGGATCAGCCCGATCAGGTAACGCTTCTCGGCGTCGGGTGGCTCGCAGGCGCGCGACGCGGATGTGGGCGTCACTACACTCCGTCATTCCTGCACAAGCGCGGTTCCTGACAAACGTCATTCCTGTGCAGGCGGGATCTCTCTTATTCGTCATTCCCGCGCAAGCGGGAATCCTTATTCGTCATTCCCGCGCAAGCGGGAATCCAGCTTTTCAGGCTCCGGAATTCCGGCGATCTCCGGCCAAAGGTCGCGCCATGCGGGATTGTCTTTTTCGATCAATTCGATCTTCCACGCCCGGTTCCACTTCTTGATCTGCTTCTCGCGCCGAATCGCCACGTCCATTCGATCAACCAATTCGAACCAGACCAGGCGATGTACGCCATAACGCTTGGTGAAGCCTTCGAGAAGATTTTCGCGGTGCTGCCACACGCGCTGAACGAGGTTTGAGGTGACGCCGACGTAAAGCGTCCCCTTGGGTTTGCTGGCAAGCAGGTACACCGCAGGCTGACGTACGCGCATGGCCAATCATAGATTTCCGCTTGCGCGGGAATGACGGCAAAGGCGCTTCTCAGCGTCGGAGAGCTCGTAGGCGGGCGGTGCGGATTTGGGCATCAGGCGAATCCCAGTCCGTCGCGGCGGAAGGGTTCGAAATCGCGGCGGTTCAGTGTCGCCAACCGCGCGCCCTGCAGGATCGCGGTGGCGGCAATGACGCAGTCCGGCAGCGAGCGCGGACGGCGGCCGCTGCGGTTGAACAGCACGGAGGCACGTTCGGCGACGGCGCGATCGAGCGGCACGATGACGCCATCGAGTACGCGATCCCAGTTGCGTACCGATTCTGACGTGACCGGGCCGCACAGGAATTCCGCCCACGCCATCGCCGATACGGCAAACGCGATCCCGTCTCGCTGCCAGCGCACGATTTTCGCGCGCACCGGGTGCCCGGGCTTCAGCCCAAGCACGAGGATGTTGGTATCCAAATGGATGACAGCCGGCATGTGGTCAGCGCCACACGTCACGGCTGTGCCTGGCCCACTCCTCGAAATCCACCCCGGCGGCCTTCATGGCGTCGCCGGCGGCAAACAGCGCTTCCAGCGCCGGATCGAGCGGCGCCGACTTGGCTTGCTTGTGCGGATGGCGTGCCGCCCTGCCGCCGCGCCGCGCGGCGGCTTTGCGCGAAACCGGTTTGTTGGCGGCGGCCAGGCCCACGGCAAGGGCTTCGGCAACGACATCCTTCAGCTTGCGGTCGGTGGCGGCGGCGCGCAGTTTCACCGCGCGCATCAGCTCGTCCGGCAGTTCGAGCGTGGTTTTCATGGCTGCTTTCCCATAAAACTGGTTTTATGGGAAGTATAGCTCGCGCCCGAGCCGGCGACCGCGGCCGCGGGTGTCTTTGGGATCCGTCTTCGGCTACATGCACGAAGCGGAATTGCGGGCCGCCGGCGCGTGCCCGGCGGCGCGCTACTCCTCGCGCGTCACCCGCAGCACTTCCTCGGTCGAGGTGATGCCGGCCAGGCACTTCTGCCAGCCGTCGTCGAGGATGCTCGGGCTGAGCGTGCGCGCGTGGCGTTCGAGTTCGGCTTCCGCGGCGCCGGCGTGGATCAGGCGGCGCAGCTCCTCGTCCACCGGCACGAATTCGTAGATGCCGGTGCGGCCGCGGTAGCCGGCGTGGCGTCCGGCCGCGGCTGCCGGACGATACAAGGTGACCGGCGTGCCGGCGGGCTGGCCGAACGCGGCGAGTTCGCGCGCGCTCGCGGCATACGCCTCGCGCGCGGCCGGATCGAGCACGCGCACCAGCCGCTGCGCGAGTACGCCGATCAGCGAGGACGACAGCAGGAACGGCTCGACGCCCATGTCGCGCAGGCGGGTGACCGCGCCGACCGCGGAATTGGTGTGCAGCGTCGACAACACCAGATGCCCGGTGAGCGACGCCTGCACGGCGATCTGCGCGGTCTCGAGATCGCGGATCTCGCCGACCATCACCACGTCCGGATCCTGCCTGAGGATCGCACGCAGACCGCGCGCGAAGGTCATCTCCACCTTGGTGTTGACCTGGGTCTGACCGACACCGTCGATGTAGTACTCGATCGGGTCCTCGACCGTCATGATGTTGCGGCTCGCGTCGTTGAGCTTGAGCAGCGAGGCGTACAGCGTGGTGGTCTTGCCGGAACCGGTCGGTCCGGTGACCAGCAAGATGCCGTGCGGACGCTCGATCGTGTCCGCCAGGCGCGCGAGCGTGTCCGGCGCCATGCCGAGCTGGCGCAGGTCCAGCTTGCCGGCCTGCTTGTCGAGCAGACGCAGCACCACGCGTTCGCCGTGTCCGGCGGGAATCGTCGAGACGCGCACGTCCACCGGCCGGCCGGCGATGCGCAGGCCGATGCGGCCATCCTGCGGCAGACGCTTCTCGGCGATGTCGAGCTTGGCCATCACCTTGACGCGCGACACCACCGCGCTCGCGATCGCCTTCTGCGGACTCAACACCTCGCGCAGCACGCCGTCGATGCGGAAGCGCACGACCAGGCGGTTCTCGAACGGCTCGATGTGGATGTCGCTCGCGCCTTCCTTCACCGCTTCGGTGAGCAGCGCGTTGATCAGGCGGATAATCGGCGCGTCGTCCTCGGATTCGAGCAGATCCTCCGGCTCCGGCAGCTCCTCGGCGAGCGTCTTCAGGTCCAGCTCGTCGCCGAGATCGGCGACCATCGCGCGCGCATCGTCGCCTTGTTCGTACAGCGCGCGCAGCAGGCGTTCGTAGCTCGCGGCGTCGTGGCGCACCAGCTTGAGCGGAGCGCGCAGGTGACGGCGCAGCTCGCTGAGCACCTCGGGGCGGACGCCGGTGCGATAGGCCACCTCGGCGACCTCGCCCTGCCAGCCGGCGAGCGTGGCGCCGTTGCGGCGGGCGAAGCCGAAGCTCGGACGGGACGGGCGGTCGGCGCTCATCCTCGCGCTCACGGCGGCGGCTGGCGGTGCAGGTCGTCCTTGGGGGCGACGTCGAGCGCCGGGCTGGCGAGGAAATCGTGCACCAGCGGCAGCATCGGCTGTTCGCCGCGCGGCGTGATCGTCTCGCGGTTCTCGCGCATCAGCAACTGCTCGCTTCGTATATAATTATACTTTTCCTGCGACACCCCGGCCTCGCTCGCCGCGTCCTTGAGGATGCGCGGATGCAGGAACACCATCAGGTTCTGCTTCTGGTGATCGTTGCTGCGGTAGCGGAACAGGTTGCCGACCAGCGGAATGTCGCCGAGGCCCGGCACTTTCTGCACGCTGTCCTTGACGTTGTCCGAGATCAGACCGCCGAGCACCAGCAGCGAATCGTCCTTGATCAGCACCGTGGTCTTCACCTCGCGCTTGTTGGTGACGAGATCGACCGCGCCCTGCACCGGCGGCAGCAGGTTCGAGACTTCCTGGTGGATGTCCAGGCGCACCGCGTCGCCGGAGTTGATGTGCGGCGTGACCGTGAGGGTGAGGCCGACGTCCTTGCGCTGGATGGTCTGGAACGGATTGCCGATGCCGGTGGTGGTGGTGCCGGTGCCGCCGGTGACCGTGGTGCTGCCGGTGTTGGTGGTGTAGGAGCCGGTCAGGAACGGCACCTCCTGCGCCACCTTGATCATGGCTTCCTGGTTGTCGAGCGTCATCACCGAGGGTGTGGACAGGATGTTGTTCTTGCCGTTGCTGCGCAGCGCCGAGATCAGCGCGCCGAGACCGACGATCTTGGTGCCGTTCGGCAGGGTGATGGTGCCGTTGATGTAGCCGAGGTTGAGACCGTTGCCGACGGTCGCCGCGCCGGTCGACAACGCGCCGGTGACGTTGAGGATGTTGTTGCCGGGCGTGGTGCCGGTGAAATTGGTGCCGCCGACGAGGTGGCTCTTGTCGCCGAGCGGCACCTGCCACTGCACGCCGAGCTCGTTGGCGGTCTCGTCGGAGACCTCCGCGATCACCGCCTCGATCAGCACCTGCGCGCGGCGGATGTCGAGCTCGCGGATCACCGCCTGCAGCGAGCGGAACACCGCCGGCGGCGCGCTGATGATGAGCGCGTTGTCCTCCTCGTGCGCCTGGATCGTCGCCACGCTCGCGCCGGTCGTCGCCGCCGCGCCCGTGCCCGCCGTCGCGGCCTTGCCCGGCGGCGCCTCGCCGGTCAGCGTGGCCGCCACGCCCTGCAGGATCGGCACGAGGTCCTTGGCGCTGGCGTAGTTGAGGTAGACGACGTGGGTGTCGCCGCCGCTCGCGATCGGCGTGTCGAGATGGGTGATCAACGCGCGCAGCTTCAGGCGCCCGCCCTTGCCGCCGGACAGCAGGATCGAATTGGTGCGCTCGTCGGCGAGCACCTTCGGCGTCTCGCCGAGATCCGCGCCCTTGGTCTCGGTGAGCTGGCTGAGCGTGCGCGCCACCTCGGCGGCGTTGGCGTGCTGCAGCGCGATCACCTCGACGCCGGCGTCGGAGACGGTGTCGATGCGCTGGATGATGCCGACCATGCGTTCGACATTGCCGGCCCGATCGGAGATCACCAGCGAATTCGACGCCGGATGCGCGATCAGTTGCGCACCCTGCGGCATCAGCGGCCGCAGGATCGGCACGAGTTCGGTCGCGGAGATGTGCTTGACCGGCACGATCTGGGTGATCAGTTCGTCGGCCTCGTGGCGCTGCGTGCCATCGAGACCGGCCGAGCCGTCCTGCTGCGCCGCCGTCTCCGGCACGATCTTGATCATGCTGCCGGCGGGAATCGCCGCGTAGCCGTGCACGCGCAGCACGGAAAGGAACACGTCGTAGATCTCCTCCGGTTTCATCGGCTTGGCCGAAACCACGGTGACCTTGCCCTGCACGTTCGGGCCGACGATGAAGTTCTTGCCGGTGATTTCCGACACCGTCGCGATCAGCGCCTGGATGTCGGCATCCTTCAGGTTCAGGGTGTGCGTGCCGGGCGGATTCGCCGGCGCGGACGGCGCCGTGCCGGGCGGGGCGGCCGCGGCGACGGCGGCGAGCCACAGGACGAGAGCGGGGGCGAGGCGCGGGATCATTGTATACTTCTCTAGAAATTCACATCGCGTCAGCGCAGGTCGAGGGTCAGCGTCGCCGGCTTGCCATCGCGCAGCACCGTCACCTGCAGACTGCTGGCATTGCGCAGATTGTCCATGAATTGCTGCGGATTCGACAGGCCGGCGAGCGCGGTGCCGTTGACCGCGGTGATGAGATCAGTCGGCTTGATGCCGGCCTTCTGCATCAGCGCCGCGACCTGGCCGCCGCCGGACAGGCGCGCGCCGGCGATCTTGCCGTTCTCGAACACCGGCTCGATGTGCACCTGGCGGGCGAGTTCGGCCGGATCGAGCTGCAACTGCTGCTGGGCGCGACTCCAGTCGAGCGCGCCGTGATCGATCGCCGGCGGCACGTAGTTGAGCGGCGCCGCGGCGGTCTTCGCCGCGCCGCCGGCCGTGCCGAGATTGCGCTGGTTGGCCGCCGGCAGCTCCGGCGCGTGTTCTTCCGGACGCGGCAGGGTGAGGGTCTCGGCCGCACCCTCGTGCGTCAGCACGACGTGGTCGGTGTAAACCTCGCTCAACCGCGCCCCGCCGTTCACTTCCTCGCCCACCTTGTAGGCGCGCTCGCCGCCGTGCTCGTCGGCGATCACGGCGATGCCCTGGCGCGGATCCGGCAGCGCCAGCGTGCCGCGCAGGGTCAGCTTCAGCGTCGTCGCCGGCGCATTGCGCGCCAATTGCGCGAGACTCACGGTTTGCGGATTGCCGAACAAATGCCACTTGGCGATGGACGGCGGCGGCGGCGCGGGGGTCGCGGGTGCCGCGACGACCGTCCCCACCTCGTCGTCGGCCTGCGGCAGCGCGAGCCAGAGCAGGCGCGCGAGCAGCCACAGACAAGCGAACGCCGCGGCCGCCGCGCTCGCCCACGCGGCGGGACGCGACAGGCGCGCCGGATCGATGCGGGTCAGCCGGTTCGCCATGCGGTTTTCGCTGAGGAGCCTCCGCACAAGTTGAGAGTGCCGCCCTGGTTCTTCGCGCCCCGAACGCCAGATGCGAACTCTAACAGGATGCGGGACGGGGATGGCTAGCACCCATCTCCAAATCGTCGCGAGCGAGGACGGATTGCGCGCCGCCGGAGCGCAGGACCCGGAGTTTACTGGTAGTAAATGAGGAGTCCGAGCACCGCCGGCGCGTGAGCCGTCGAGCGCAGCAGATTTTGAGAC
>JAJPHA010000049.1 GCA_021325475.1 Rhodanobacteraceae bacterium
CGCGCCGCCGGAGCGCAGGAACCGGAGTTTACTGGTAGTAAATGAGGATTCCGAGCACCGCCGGCGCGTGAGCCGTCGAGCGCAGCAGATTTTGAGATAGGTTCTAGTAAGCGGGAAGAGCTACCGCCCTCCGCCCTCTCGCGTGAGCGGTCAGCGGTGAGCGGTGAGCGGCAAGAGCGGGGAGTGCGAAGTAGTAAGCGGGAAGAGAGCTACCGCCCTCAGCCCTCAGCCCTCAGCCCTCAGCCCTCAGCCCTCAGCCCTCAGCCCTCGGCCCGCAGCCCCCGCCCCCGCCCAAACCAGCCGAACCACAGCAGCAGCACGGCGCCGACGCTGATCGCCGAATCGGCGAGGTTGAACGACGGGAACGGCCACGCGCCGATGTATACTTGTATAAAATCGGTGACGTGACCGCTGCGCAGGCGGTCGATCAGATTGCCGAGCGCACCGCCGATCACCAGCGCCAGCGGCAGCGCGGCGCGCCAGTCGGCGCGCGGGATGCGCCGCAACCAGCGTGCGAGCAGCGCGCTGACGACGAGCGCGAGCGCGGCGAACAGCCAGCGCTGCCAGCCGTCCTGATCGGCAAGGAAGCTGAACGCCGCGCCGGGGTTGAACGCGAGCGTGAGATTCAACACGCCGGGAATCACCGGATGCGGCACGTAGGGCGCGAGCCGATCCACGACGATCGCCTTGGTGAGCTGGTCGAGCCCGATCACGGCGAGCGACAGCAGCAGCCAGATCGTCGCGCTCCGGCGCAGCGGCAGCGACCTGCCCATCAGAAGAACCGCCGCGGCTCGCCGGGACCGTCCGGCAGGTTGTCGACGCAGCGGCCGCAGAGCTCGGGATGATCCGCATGTGTGCCGACGTCGGCGCGGTGGTGCCAGCAGCGGATGCACTTGGCGTGATCGCTGGCACGTGCGCCGATCAGCACTTCCGCGTCGTTCAGCGCCACCGCGTGCGCCTCCTCCGGCGCGACGTCGGCCGGCTCCAGCGCGAGCTCCGAGGTGATGAAGAAGAAGCGCAGTTCGCGGGCGAACGGCGCCAGCCGTGCGCGCAGCGAGGCGTCGGCATACAGCGTGACTTCCGCATCCAGGCCCGCGCCGATCTGTCCGGCGTTGCGCATGCCCTCGAGCAGTTTCGCCGCGCCGGACCGGATCGCGAGCAGATCGCTCCACAACTTGCGCTGTTCCGCCGCGCCCTGCAGCGGGACCAGATCCTCGTACCAGGTCTCGAACAGGACCGACTCGCCGCGCGCGCCCGGCATGTGCTGCCAGACCTCCTCGGCGGTGAACGACAGGATCGGCGCCAGCCAGCGCACCAGCGCCTCGAGGATGCGGTACATCGCGCTCTGCGCGCTGCGGCGGCCGCGGCTGTTCTCTTGCATGGTGTACAGCCGATCCTTGGTGATGTCGAGATAGAGCGAGCCGAGCTCGTTGGTGCAGAAGTTCTGCACGCGCTGCACGATCTCGGGAAAATCGTAGCGCGCATACGCCGCGACCACGGCCTGCTGTACGTCGTGGGCCTGCTGCACGGCCCACTGGTCGAGCAGCAGCGATTCGGACATCGGCACCAAGTGCCGTGCCGGATCGAAGCCGTGCAGATTGCCGAGCAGGAAGCGCGCGGTGTTGCGGATGCGCCGGTAGGCATCCGACACGCGCTTGAGGATTTCCTCCGACAGCGCCATCTCGTTGCGGTAGTCGGCGGCCGCGATCCACAGGCGCAGGATGTCGGCGCCGTGGGTCCGGATCACGTCCTGCGGCTCGATGCCGTTGCCGAGCGACTTCGACATCTTGCGGCCCTGCGCATCGACGGTGAAGCCGTGGGTCAGCACTTCGTCGTAGGGCGCGCGGCCGTGCATCGCCACGCCGGTCAGCAGCGAGGAATGGAACCAGCCGCGATGCTGGTCGGAGCCCTCGAGGTACATCACCCGATCGCCGGCGTCGCGGCGCAGATTCGCGCGCCGACCGAGCACGCAGAAGTGGGTCACGCCCGAGTCGAACCAGACGTCGAGGATGTCGGTGACCTTGTCGTACTGCTCGGCCTCGGCGCCGAGCAGCTCGCGCGGATCGAGCGCGTACCAGGCATCCGCCCCGGACTGCTCCATGCGTTGCGCGACCTGCTCCATCAGTTCCACGCTGCGCGGGTGCGGCTCGCCGGTCGCCTTGTGCACGAACAGCGCGATCGGCACGCCCCAGGTGCGCTGGCGCGAGATGCACCAGTCCGGCCGGCCGGCGATCATGCTGGCGATGCGCTCCTCGCCCCACGCCGGGAACCAGTCGACGTCGTCGCGGATCGAGCGCAGCGCGTCGGCGCGCAGATTGCCCTGCTCCATGCTGATGAACCACTGCGGCGTGGTGCGGAACGCGACCGGCGTGCGATGCCGCCAGCAGTGCGGATAGCTGTGGGTGATCTTCTCCTGCGCCAGCAGCACGCCGCGCTCGCGCAACAGGTCGATGATGGCGTCGTTCGCCTTCCAGATGAACTGGCCGCCGACCCGCGGCGTGCCGGCCAGATACACGCCGTTGCCGCCGACCGGGTTGAGCTCGGCCGGAGTATATTTCTCCACAATTCCGTATCGCTGGCAGACCGCGAAGTCCTCCGCGCCGTGGCCGGGCGCGGTGTGCACGGCGCCGGTGCCCTCCTCGGCCGACACGTGCTCGCCGAGGATGATCGGAATCTCGCGGTCGTAGAACGGATGCCGCAGGGTCGACCATTCCAGCGCGGCGCCTCGCGCCACGCCGAGCGGCGCCGCATGCACCACACCGTAGCGCGCGAGCGCCGCCTCGGCCTGCGCGCGCGCCAGCACCAGCAGCACGCGCCGATCGCCGCGCCGCGGCCCTTCCGCCAGCACGTAATCGAGTTCCGCGCCGAGCGTCACGGCGAGGCTCGCCGGCAGCGTCCACGGCGTGGTGGTCCAGATCGGCACGGCGACGATGTCCGCCTCGCCGATCGTCACGCCGAATCTCGCCGCCAGGGCGCGCGGGTCCAGCGCGTCGTAGGCGACGTCGATCGCCGGCGAGGTCTTGTCGTGGTATTCGATCTCCGCCTCGGCCAGCGCCGAGCCGCAGTCGAAGCACCAGTGCACCGGCTTGAAGCCGCGCACCACGTGGCCGCGCGCGTGGATCCTCGCCAGCGCGCGAACGATGTCGGCTTCGTAGCGGAAATCCATGGTGCGGTACGGGTTTTCCCATTCGCCGAGCACGCCGAGGCGCTTGAAGTCGCCGCGCTGCAGTTCGATCTGCGCCGCGGCGTACTCGCGACACAGCCGCCGGAATTCGGCGGCATCGACTTTCTGTCCGACCTTGCCGACCTTCTTCTCCACCGCCACCTCGATCGGCAGGCCGTGGCAGTCCCAGCCGGGGACGTAGGGGGCGCGGAAACCGGCCAGCAGCTTCGACTTGACGACGATGTCCTTGAGGATCTTGTTGACCGCGTGGCCGAGATGGATCGCGCCGTTGGCGTAGGGCGGACCGTCGTGCAGGATGAAGGCCTGCGGCCGATCCGCGGTGCGCTGCTGGATCTGCGCGTAGCGCTGACGCTGCTCCCACTCGGCGAGCAGGGTCGGTTCGCGCTTGGGCAGATCCGCCTTCATGGCGAACCCGGTCTGCGGCAGATGAATGGTGTTCTTGTAGTCGATGCGCATGAAAAGCGAGGGCTGAGGGCTGAGGGCTGAGGGCTGAGAGCTGAGGGCTGAGGGCTGGGGCTAAGGGCTGAGAGCTGAGGGCTGAGGGCTGAGGGCTAAGGGCTGAGAGTCGAGGGTTGAGGGTCGAGGGTCGAGGGCTGCGGGCCGAGGGCGGCGAGAACCTCTCGCGCTTGGGCCGCGTCGCGGTCGATTTGCCGCGCCAGCGCATCGAGGTCGTCGAACCTCTCCTCGTCGCGCAACTTTTTCACGAATTCCACTTCTATCCTTTTTCCATAGAGCTCGCCGTCGAAGTCGAACAAGTGCGCCTCCAGCAGCGGCTCGGTGCCGCCGACGGTCGGCCGCACGCCGAGGCTCGCCACACCGGGCATCGGCGCGGGTCGCACACCGGCCACGCGCACCGCGAACACGCCGCCCACCGGCGCCACCCGCGCGCCGAGCCGCAGGTTCGCGGTCGGATAGCCGAGCCGGTGGCCGAGCCGCGCGCCGCGCACCACGCGGCCGCCGATCGCGAAGCGGCGTCCGAGCAGACGCGCGGCGCCGTCGAAATCGCCGGCGGCGAGCAGCGCACGGATGCGCGAGCTCGACACGCGCTCGCCGTCGAGCCGCAACGGCGCGACCACGCCGACGTCGAACCCGTGGCGTTCGCCGAGCGCCCGCAGCGACGCCACGTCGCCGGCGCGCTCGCGGCCGAAGCGGAAACCTTCGCCGACCCACACCTCGCGCGCGCCGAGGCGCCGCACCAGCACGCGCGCGACGAACTCCTCCGCCGTCATCGCCGCCAGCGCCGCGTCGAAGCGCAGCAGCAGCAGGCGCTCGCAACCCGATTCCAGCAGCGCCCGGATCTTCTCGCGCGTCGCCATCAACTGCGGCACCGCGGTGCCGCGGGCGAAGAACACGCGCGGGATCGGCGCGAAGCTGAGCGCGACCGGCATGAGCCCACGCGCCGCCGCACGCTGTTGCACCTGCGCGAGCACCGTGCCATGACCGCGATGCACGCCGTCGAAGGCGCCGATCGCGACGACGCTCCCCCGCGGCGCCAGACAGGGGCCGGCGACGTCCCGATAGAGCCGATTCATTTGGCGGAGTATAGCGGTTTGGCGACGGTCGCCAACGCCACCGGCGGGGCGCTCAATGCGCGCGCAGGTGGTGCAGGCGGAACCCGGTGGCGAACAACGCGAGCGCGTAGGCCGCGCCGGCCGCGCCGATCAGCAGGATCAGCCGCGCGATCCGCAGCGCGGTCGGCCACGCGCTCCAGTCGGGCCACGCCGCCCTGCCGACGAGGAGCACGACCACCAGCGCGGCGCAGGCGCAGCCGAGCCGCAGCCCGTGCGCCGCCCAGCCCGGCTGGCGTTCGTACACGGCGCTCCGGCGCAGCGCGTACCAGAGCTGCGCCAGATTGAGATAACTCGCCAGCGTGCTCGCCAGCGCCAGTCCCATGTGCAGGCCGGGCACGCGGGCGATGCCGCGCAGCCAGCCCTCGGCGAGATCCTCCGGCCGATGCCAGAGCGCAAAAAGTATACCGACGAACAGCACGTTCATCGCCATGTTCGCGAGCATCGCCACCACCCCGGCGCGGACCGGCGTGCGCGTGTCCTGGCGCGCGTAGAACGCCGGTGCCAGCACCTTGACCAGGGCGAAGGCCGGCAAACCGAGACTGAGCGCGGCCAGCGACAGCCCGGCCATGTCCACATCGTGCGGCGTGAAGCGGCCGTGCTGGAACAGCGTCGCCAGCATCGGCTTGGCGAGGAGGACGAGTCCCAGCATCGCCGGCAGCGAGATCAACAGCGCCGTGCGCAGGCCCCAGTCGAGCGCGCGCGAGAAACCGTCGCGGTCGGTGACGACGTGATGCCGCGACAGGCTCGGCAGGATCACGGTGCCGAGCGCGACCCCGAACACGCCGAGCGGAAACTCGAGCAGGCGATCGGTCTGCGCGAGCCAGGTCTGCGAACCGGCGATCAGGAACGAGGCGATCAGCGTATCGAGCAGCAGGTTGATCTGGGCGATGGAGGAGCCGAACAGGGTCGGCAGCATCAGCCGCAGGATGCGCTGCACGTCCGGATGCCGCCAGCCCCAGCGCGGCCACGCCAGCAGATCGAGCTTCGCCAGCGCGGGAAATTGCAGCAGCAGTTGCAGCACACCGGCGATCAGGATCGACCAGCCGAGCGCCAGGATCGGCACGTCGAGGCGCGGCGCGAGCCACAGGGCGCCGGCGATCATGCACAGATTGAGCACCACCGGCGTGATCGCCGGCAGCGCGAAGTGATGGAAGCTGTTGAGCACGCCGCCGGCGAGTGCGGTGAGCGAGACCAACAGCAGGAACGGAAAGGTGATGCGCAAAAGCTCGGTCGTCAGCGCGAACTTCTCCGGCTGCGCGAGCGCGCCGGGCGAGAACCCGGCGGTCAGCGCCGGCGCGCCGAGCACGCCGGCCGCGGTGACGATCAGCAACACACCGCCGAGCGTGCCGGCGACCCGCGCCACCAGCGCCTTGAGCGCGGCGTGCGGACGGGTGTGCTTGACCTCGGTGAACACCGGCACGAACGCGGTCGAGAACGAACCCTCCGCGAACAGCCGGCGCATGAAGTTCGGAATGCGGAACGCCACCCAGAACGCATCGGTCACGGCGTTGGCGCCGAAGGCGTAGGCGATCGCCATCTCGCGCACCAGGCCGAGCAGGCGCGAGAGGAAGGTCATCGCGCTGAACGACAGCATCGAACGCAGCAGCGAGGGGGTTCTCATCCGCCCCTCCGCCACCGGGAGATGGATCGGGGCGAGGGTTCGGGTTGCCGATCCATGGCGGTCCGATCTCGAACCTGCAGCCGGCACCGCGCGCCACCTTTTTCTGGCGGAAGACGGCGCGCGCGATTGACCCTACACCCCGGTTTCCCTACAATTTGCGGCCTTTTTCCAGCCCTGTTTTCCGGAGTTTTCCCTTGGCCAACATCAAATCCGCCAAAAAGCGCGCGCGCCAGACCATCAAGCGCAATGCGCGCAACGCCAGCGCGCGCTCGATGCTGCGCACGGCCATCAAGAAAGTGGTCAACGCCATCGCCGCGAAGGACAAGGCCGCCGCGCTCACCGCGCTGCAGGCCGCCGAGCCGATCCTGGACCGCTATTCCAGCCGCGGCTTGATCCACAAGAACAAGGCCGCGCGCCACAAGAGCCGCCTCACCGCGCACATTCGCGCGCTCGGCTGAGCGACACCCGCGCCGCGGCGGCCGCGCGTCCGGCCGCATCAGGCGTCCTCGCTGGCGGCGGATTCGGCCGCCTCGGCCCGCAGCCGGTCGAAGAAGTCCTGGATCCGCAGACACACCTCGCGGGTGCCCTCGCCCGCGATCGCCGACACCACGAACCACGGCGCGCGCCAGTTCAGCTTGCGCACGATCGCCTTGGCGCGCGCGTCGCGTTCGCCGGCGTCGAGCAGATCGGCCTTGGTGAGCACCAGCCAGCGCGGCCGTTCGAGCAACGCCGGATCGAACTTCGCGAGCTCCGCCTCGATCGCGCGCACCTGTGCCGCCGGGTCCGCGCCCTCCGCCTGCGGCGCCAGGTCCACGAGATGCAGCAACAGCCGCGTGCGCGCCACGTGCTTCAGGAACTGGATGCCGAGTCCGGCACCTTCGGCGGCGCCCTCGATCAGGCCGGGAATGTCGGCGACGACGAAACTCTGGTCCGGGCCGATGCGCACCACGCCGAGATGCGGTTGCAGCGTGGTGAACGGATAGTCGGCCACCCGCGGCGTGGCCGCCGACACCGCGCGTATAAAAGTGGATTTCCCCGCATTGGGGAAGCCGAGCAGGCCGACGTCGGCCAGCACCTTGAGCTCCAGCCGCAGCGTGCGCACCTCGCCGGGCGCGCCCGGCGTCGCCTTGCGCGGGGCGCGGTTGGTCGAGCTCTTGAACGCGGTGTTGCCGACGCCGCCGCGTCCGCCCTGCGCCACCTTCAGGCGCTGGCCGTGGCGGGTCAGGTCGCCGATCGTCTCCTCGGTGTCGGCGTTGATCACGGTGGTTCCCACCGGCACGCGGATCAGGCAATCGGCGCCGGTCCTGCCGGCCATCTGCCGCCCCATGCCGTTCTCGCCGCGCTGCGCCCGGAACACGCGCTGATGGCGGAAATCGACCAGCGTATTGAGCCCTTCGTCGGCGACCAGCCAGACGTCGCCGCCGTCGCCGCCATTGCCGCCGTCCGGGCCGCCGAACGGAATGAACTTCTCGCGGCGGAAGCTCACGCAGCCGTTGCCGCCGGCGCCGGCGTGCACGGTGATTTCGGCTTCGTCGACGAATTTCATGGGGAGGGCTGAGGGCTGAGGGCTGAGGGCTGAGGGTTGAGGGTTGAGGGTTGAGGGTTGAGGGCGAAGATGCTCGATTCCGAGCGGGCCGCGCAAGAGCCTGCGTCATGGCCGCTTGCTGACAGACAGTCGCCGGACCGCTTTTCGGCCCTCAGCCCTCAGCCCTGCTCTCGAAAAACAAAGCCCCGCGCGTGGCGGGGCTCTGGCGATGCGCGGCCCGCGAGGCTCAGGCCTGGATCACGCTCACCGTGCGGCGATGCTTCTCGCCCTTGACGCTGAACTGCACGGTGCCGTCGATCAGCGCGAACAGCGTGTGGTCGCGGCCCAGTCCGACGCCCGGGCCGGGATGGAACTGGGTGCCGCGCTGACGCACGATGATGTTGCCGGCATTCACACGTTCGCCGCCGTACACCTTGACGCCGAGATACTTCGGATTGGAATCGCGGCCGTTGCGCGTGCTGCCGCCTGCCTTCTTGTGTGCCATGACTGCGTTCTCCGTTAGCCGCGCGAAATGCCGGTGATTTCGACTTCGGTGTAATGCTGCCGGTGCCCCATCTGCTTCATGTGGTGCTTGCGGCGGCGGAACTTGATGATGCGCACCTTGTCGGCGCGGCCGTGCGCCTTGACCTTGGCCGCGACGCGCGCGCCCGGCACCAGCGGTGCGCCGACGGTGATGCCTTCGCCTTCGCCGATCAACAGCACCTCGTCGAAGCTGATCGCGGCGCCGACCTCGGCGTCGAGTTTTTCCACACGCAGGGTCTCGCCCTGCATCACGCGGTATTGCTTACCGCCGGTCTTGATGACTGCGTACATGATGTTTCCTTCTGTAGTTCTTCTGGCCCGCCTCACGCGGATCGCCGCGAGCGAGCTCGCTATTCTAGCGGAGGGGAGTTTTCGAGGTCAAACAGGGAGATAGGGAGTGGGGAGTGGGGAGTAGGAAGTGGAAAAAGCCGCGCGGCCCTCAGCCCTCGGCCCTGCTATAGTAATCCGTTCGCCCGCCACCGACCCGGTCATGGACTTCATCCGCATCCGCGGCGCCCGCACGCACAATCTCAAGAACATCGATCTCGACCTGCCGCGCGACAGCCTGATCGTGATCACCGGGCTTTCGGGTTCGGGCAAGTCCTCGCTCGCGTTCGACACGATCTATGCCGAGGGCCAGCGCCGCTACGTCGAGTCGCTGTCGGCCTATGCGCGCCAGTTCCTGTCGGTGATGGAGAAGCCCGACGTCGATCACATCGAGGGCCTGTCGCCGGCGATCTCGATCGAGCAGAAATCGACCTCGCACAACCCGCGCTCGACGGTCGGCACGATCACCGAGATCTACGACTATCTGCGCCTGCTGTTCGCGCGCGTCGGCACGCCGCGCTGCCCGGACCACGGCATTCCGCTCGCCGCGCAGACCGTGAGCCAGATGGTCGACGCCGCGCTGGCGCTGCCGGCCGATCGCCGCTACATGCTGCTCGCGCCGGTGGTGCGCGAGCGCAAGGGCGAGCACCTGCAGGTGTTCGAGCAATTGCGCGCCCAGGGCTACGTGCGGGTGCGCGTGGACGGTGCGCTGTACGAGCTCGACGCGGTGCCCGCCCTGGCGCTGCGTCAGAAGCACACCATCGAGGCCGTGATCGACCGGTTCCGTCCGGCGCCGGAGCTGAAGCAGCGTCTCGCCGAATCGTTCGAGACCGCGCTGCGGCTCGGCGACGGCATCGCCGTGCTTGCCGATCTCGACGACGCGAATGCCGAACCGACGCTGTTCTCGTCGCGCTACTCCTGCCCGGTGTGCGACTACTCGCTGCCGGAACTCGAGCCGCGCCTGTTCTCGTTCAATTCGCCGATCGGCGCCTGCGGCACCTGCGACGGCCTCGGCGTGACCCAGGTATTCGATCCGGCGCGCGTGGTCGTGCATCCGAACTTGAGCCTCGCCGCCGGCGCGGTGCGCGGCTGGGACCGGCGCAATCCGTACTATTTCCAGTTGATCCTGTCGCTCGCCCGCCACTACAAGTTCGACATCGACACGCCGTGGGAGCAACTGCCGGAAGCGATCCGCCACGCCGTGCTGTACGGCTCCGGCGAGGAGACGATCAGTTTCCGCTACCTCAGCGAGAGCGGCGGCAGCGTCAGCCGCAAGCACCGTTTCGAAGGCATCCTGCCGAACCTGGAGCGGCGCTACCGCGAGACCGAATCGCCGGCGGTGCGCGAGGAGCTCGCCAAGTTCATCACCGAGCGGCCCTGCCCCGATTGCCGCGGCGAGCGGCTCAACCGCAGCGCGCGCCACGTGTTCGTCGGCGAGCGCAATCTGCCGGCGCTGACCGCGCTGCCGATCGACGCCGCACTCGATTTCTTCCGCACGCTCGCCCTGCCCGGCTGGCGTGGCGAGATCGCGGCGAAGATCGTCAAGGAGATCCGCGAGCGGCTGCGGTTCCTGGTCGATGTCGGGCTCGACTATCTCACCCTCGACCGCCAGGCCGATTCGCTGTCCGGCGGCGAGGCGCAGCGCATCCGCCTCGCCAGCCAGATCGGCGCCGGACTGGTCGGCGTGATGTACGTGCTCGACGAGCCGTCCATCGGCCTGCACCAGCGCGACAACGAGCGCCTGCTCGGCACGCTCACCCGGCTGCGCGATCTCGGCAACACGGTGATCGTGGTCGAACACGACGAGGACGCGATCCGCGCCGCCGATCACATCGTCGACATCGGCCCCGGCGCCGGCGTGCACGGCGGCGAGATCGTCGCCCAGGGCAAGCTCGCGCAGATCCTCGAGGCGCCGCGCTCGCTGACCGGGCAATACCTCTCCGGCCGGCGCCGCATCGCGGTGCCGCGCGAGCGCCGGCCGGTCGATCCCAAGCGGGTGCTGCGGCTCTCCGGCGCCTGCGGCAACAATCTCAAGCAGGTCGATCTCGAGATTCCCGCCGGCCTGTTCGTCTGCGTCACCGGCGTGTCCGGCTCCGGCAAATCCACGCTGATCAACGACACCCTGTTCCGACACGCCGCCGCCGAGCTCAACGGCGCCAACGAGAAACCCGCGCCGTTCGCCCGGATCGAGGGCCTGGAGCTGTTCGACAAGGTGGTCGACATCGACCAGTCGCCGATCGGGCGCACGCCGCGCAGCAATCCGGCCACCTACACCGGCCTGTTCACGCCGCTGCGCGAGCTGTTCGCGCAGGTGCCGGAGGCGCGCGCGCGCGGCTACCAGCCCGGCCGCTTCAGCTTCAACGTCAAGGGCGGCCGCTGCGAAGCCTGCGAAGGTGACGGCCTGATCAAGGTCGAGATGCACTTCCTGCCGGACGTCTACGTGCCGTGCGACGTCTGCCACGGCAAGCGCTACAACCGCGAGACACTGGAGATCCACTACAAGGGCCACACCATCTCCGACGTGCTGGAGATGACGGTGGAGGACGCCCTGAAGCTGTTCGAGAACATCCCGGCGCTGGCGCGCAAGCTCGAGACGCTGATGGATGTCGGCCTGTCCTACATCAAGCTCGGCCAGAGCGCAACCACGCTGTCCGGCGGCGAGGCGCAGCGCGTGAAGCTGTCGCGCGAGCTGTCCAAGCGCGACACCGGCCGCACGCTCTACATCCTCGACGAGCCGACCACCGGCTTGCATTTCCACGACATCGAACAATTGCTGACGGTGCTGCACCGGCTGCGCGACGACGGCAATACCATCGTCGTGATCGAACACAATCTCGATGTCATCAAGACCGCCGACTGGATCATCGACCTCGGTCCGGAAGGCGGCGATCGCGGCGGCTCCATCGTCGCCACCGGCACGCCGGAGCAGATCGCGAAGCATCGCGCCTCGCACACCGGCCGCTTCCTCGCCCGCGCCCTCGGCGCCGCGCGCAAGCGCGAGGCGGCCTGATGCCGCCGCTGATCGAGCTGCCGCTGGAGCTGCGCTGGCGCGATCTGGACGCGCTCGACCACGTCAACAACGCCGCGTTCCTCACCTTCCTCGAGGAAGCGCGGCTGCGCTGGTTCGAGCGGCTGGACGGACCCTGGTGCAACGCGGCGTGGATGCCAGTGCTCGCCGCCGTCCACGTCAACTATCGCGCCCAGCTCGGCTGGCCGGCGCGGATCGTGGTGCGGCTGTACTGCGAACGGGTCGGCAACGCCTCGCTGACGATCGCGCATCGCATCGTCGATGCCGCCGATCCGGAAAAAGTATACAGCGACGGCAACAGCGTGCTGGTCTGGGTGAATCCCGCCGACGGCAAGTCGGTGCCGTTGCCGGACGTGGTCCGCCGCGCCTGCGGCTAGACCGCAATCGCCGTCACGGCGGTGCGTCGGCGACGACGAAGTCCGCCGTGGCGCCATCGCCGGAGCTTGTGGAAATGTGGATTCTCGCCCGGTCACCGGCGGCGAGCGCGCGGGTCGGTCGCATCAGCATGAAGTGCCTGCCGCCCGGCGCAAACAGCACCGTCGCGCCGGGCGCGATCGTCAGCTCGGTCAGCGGCCGCATGCGTTCCACGCCGTCGGCCGAAATCGATTCGTGCAGGGACACCGAACCGAAGTCGGCGCCGTCGGCGCCGGTGACGACGATCGGCGCCGCGCCGGCGTTGCGCAGGCGCGCGTAGCCGGCGAGCATCGTCGCGCCCGGCGGCGGCGTGCGGATCCACGCGCCTTCGACGACGAGCCCGGCCGCGGCGGCGATCCGCGCCGCGAGCAGCAGCACGCCGCCGGCGATGGCGATGCGTCCACGCATGCGAGTCTCCCTCGATGTCCCGATCCGATCGATGTGGCTTTGGCTTCGCTTATGATACGGACTTTGCCGGGGACGCCGCATGCTCGAAACCCTCCGCCACGACGCCATCGTCGAACTCAGGCTCGCGCGGCCGCCGGTCAACGCGCTCGATCCGCAACTGGTGCGCAGCCTGCGCGAGGCGATCGACGCCGCCGCGCGCGAGGCGCGCGGCATCGTCCTGTCCGGCCGGCCGGGAATGTTCTCCGCCGGGCTCGACGTGCCGGCGCTGCTCGCGCTCGATCGTCCGGCACTGCGCGCATTTCTCGAAGACCTGTTCGCGCTGTGCGGCGCGCTCGCCCGCTCCGCCGTGCCGGTCGTCGCGGCGATCACCGGCCATAGCCCCGCCGGCGGCGCGGTGCTGGCGATCTTCTGCGACTACCGCGTGATGGCGCGCAGTGCCGATCCGGACAAACCGTTTCGCATCGGTCTGAACGAGGTGCAGGTCGGACTGTCCGTCCCCGCCTGCATCCAGGCCGGGTTGCAGCGCCTGCTCGGACCGTATCGCGCCGAACGCTTGATGGTCGCCGGCCGCATGCTCGATTCCGAACAGGCGCGGGCGATCGGCTTGGTGGACGAACTGGCGGAGGTCGACGCGGTCGTGCCGCGCGCGCTCGACTGGCTGCGCGGCCTGCTCGCGCTGCCGCCGCGGGCGATGGCGACCACGCGCGCGCTCGCACGTGCCGATCTCGCCGCGGTGTTCACCGATCCGGCGCGGCTGCGTCTGGACGAATTCACCGACGCCTGGTTCGCCGCCGAGACCCAGGCTTCGCTGCACGCACTGGTGGCCCGGTTGAAGGCGCGCTGAGGCGCTCCCCGCGCGGCGTCGGGCGCTACCGCAGCGCCGGGCACACGCGGAGGAACCGCCGATCAGGTCGCCGCCTCGCCACCTGCGCGGAGCCAGCCGCTCCAGGACGGCGCGTAGATGCGCGAGCCGGTCAGGCCCGCATGCTCCATCGCCAACAGGTTGTGGCAGGCGGTGACGCCCGAACCGCACATGTGCACGACCTCCGCCGGATCGCGTCCGGCGAGCAGCGCGGCGAATTCGGCGCGCAGCGTCGCCGCCGGCTTGAAGCGGCCGTCCGCGGCGAGATTCTCCGAGAACGGCCGGTTGCGCGCGCCCGGCACGTGACCGGCCACCGGGTCGATGGGCTCGCTCTCGCCGCGGAAGCGCGCCGCGGCGCGCGCATCGAGCAGGAGAAAATGTGGATTTTGCAGCAATTCCCGCAATTCCGCGGTGTCGACCACGCGGCGTTCGTCGAAGTGCACCGCGACCTCGGTCGGCGGGCGCGATTCGAGTCCGGCGCGCAGCGGCAGGCCGGCGGCACGCCACGCCGCGAGACCGCCGTCGAGCACGGCGACGTCGCGCTGGCCGACGAGCTTGAGCATCCACCACAAGCGCGCCGCGGCCAGCGTGCCGTTGGCGTCGTCGTAGGCGACCACCGGCGTTTGCGGCGTCCAGCCGAGCCGCCTGAGCACTGCGGCGAAGCGCTCGGCATCCGGCAGCGGATGGCGGCCGAGCCCGGTTTTCGACAGATCCGACAGGTCGCGGTTGAGATCCGCGTACACCGCACCGGGGATGTGCGCCTGCGCGTATTCGCGCGCGCCGCGCTCGGGATCGGCCAGATCGAAGCGGCAATCGACGATCAGCGCCTCGCCCGCCGCGGCCAGCGTCGCGAGTTCGGTGGCGGAGATCAGGGTCGTCGGTCTCATGTCGCCTGTTCCATGCGTCGCACCAGGTTGAGCAGCATCGCCGCGGTCGCGCCCCAGATCGTGCGCCCGGCGTAGCGGTATTCCCAGACCTCGCGCACGCGGCCGCGGTAGTCCATGCGGCGCACGCGCCGATTCGCCGCGTCGAGGAAGAACGCGAGCGGCGCCTCGAACACTTCCGCGACTTCGCCGGGATCGGGACGCACCCGGTAGGCGGCATCGAGCTCGGCGACCACCGGCGTGACACTGTAGCCGCTGACCGTGTCGAAACGATCGAGGTAACCGAATGGGCGGATCCATTCCGGCGCGAGGCCGACCTCCTCGCGGCTCTCGCGCAATGCCGTGGCGATCGCGTCGGCATCGCCCGGTTCGATGCCGCCGCCCGGAAAGCTGATCTGACCCGCATGCTGGGCGAGGTGTTCGGTGCGCCGGGTGAACAGCAGCGCCGGGCCGGTCTCGCGCGCTACGACCGCCAGCAGCACCGCCGCCGGACGACGCGGCGCCGAGCCGAGCAGGTCGTCGATCTCGGCGTGGTTCAAGCCCGGTGGCGCGGGCGGATCCGCAAGCGTGCGCACCGCGCGGCGCAAGCGCTCCGCGAGATCGGCCGAGCCGATCACGTGCGGAACTCCGGCGGCGGCCGCAACGGCAGCACCTCATCCATGATTCGCACCCGCTCCGCGTCGCTCAGCTCGATCCAGCGCGCGATCTCCTCGCCGCTGCGCCGACACCCTTCGCAGTAGCCCGCATCGTCCAGGCGACAAACGCCGATGCAGGGGCTCAAGACCGGTTTTGGCGAAACAGCCGTAGGCATGGACGGAGGTGGGAATCACCCTTGCTTCTTGCTAGATTACGGACAACTACTAAAGTGCGACTTTAACTCTATGCTGGCCCTGGCGACCAAGGTCGTGAGCGATTATGGCAAGGTGCTGGCGCGCGTGCAGCCGGGACTGAACGGCCTGCCCGAGTCGCTGCTGCCGCACAGCAAGGCGCAGATCCGCAACGCGATCGTGGTGCTGCTGGAGAATCTGGAGCCGGAACACACCGCGCTCAAGGAGAGTCTGGCGCGCGGTTATGTCTATCTCGCCCAGTTCGTGCCGGACGCCGACGCGCAAGTGCTCGCCGCGCCGGGCGGGGCGAGCCTCACCGCCGGCAGCGAGCCGGCCATGCGTCTGCTCAACCGGATCAAGCTCGACATGGAACGAGCGCTCGAGGAACTGCACGCCCTGGGCGTGGGCTTCGGCGGCGATGTGGGGGCTGAGGGCTGAGGGCTGAGGGCTGAGGGCTGAGGGCTGAGGGCTGAGGGCTGAGGGCTGAGGGCCAAGGGCTCTTCCCGCTCACCGCTCACCGCTGACCGCTCACGATCGCTGAGAGCCGTAAAGCTTTTTCCACCCCTCTTACCGCGCGCAAGCGCACCGGCGGCGGCCGCGGTGCGCTTGCCTCTTGCGTGCGGCGAGTTACTTGATGTCGATCAACTTCAGTTCGAACACCAGCGCCTCGTTCGGGCCGATGCGCGGCGGCTGGCCGCGATCGCCATAGGCGAGTTCCGGCGGCACGAACACCTGCCAGTGATCGCCGACGCGCATCAGCGGCAGCACTTCCTGCCAGCCCTTGATGACGTCGCCCACCTTGAAGTGCACCGGCTCGCCGCGCGCGAACGAACTGTCGAATTCGAGACCGTTGGCGAGCGAGCCGCGGTAGTGCACGGTGACTTCGCTCTGCGTGGTCGGATGCCGGGTGCCGGTGCCGTCCTCGATCACCCGGTACTGCACGCCGGAGGGCAGCGCGACGATGCCCTTCTTGGTCTTGTTCTCGGCCAGGAATTTGTCGCTCTTGGCCTTGTTCTCGGCGGCGAGCTTGTCGAACTCCGCCTTGGCCTTGCTGTAGACCTGGTACTGCAGACGCGCCAGCAGATCGTGCATCGTGTCTTCCGACACCGTCGGCGTGCGCTTGGCGTAACCGTCCTGCATCGCCTTGATGACGGCGTTGATGTCGAGGTCGAGCTTGCGTTCGGCGAAGTCGCTGCCGATCTGATAACCGACGGCGTAGGAAAGATTGGGCTTGTCCGCCGGAGTGAGCGGGGCCGGCGGCGTCTGCGCCTGCCCCGAGGATGCGGCGGCGGCTCCGCCGGCGGAACCCTGGGCGAACGCGGTGGCCGCGGTGAACAGCGCTGCCGCGAGAATGGACCGACTCGACATCATGCAAACCTCCGAAACGTGGGAAACGGATCCGTGGACATCGTCTGCGCGCCGCCACGAAAAGCGCGCCATCTTACCCGAGCGGCGTCCGCGGAGCCACCGCCGAGCCGGCCTCCCGCCGGCGGCTGAACGGCGGTCGGCGGACTGCTATCATCCGCGCCCCCGCTCCGCACGAGTTCGCCATGGCCTTCCGCAACCTGCTGCTCGCCGATCGCGGCGCCGTGCGCCGCATCACCATCCACCGTCCGGACAAGCTCAACGCGCTCGACCGCGAGACGATCAACGAACTGCACGTCGCCTTCGACCAGGCGCGCCACGACGACGCGGTGCGCGCAGTGGTGCTCGCCGGCAGCGGCGAGAAGGCGTTCGTCGCTGGCGCCGACATCGGCGAGCTCTCCGGGTTGACTGCGCAACAGGCGCAAAGTTTCTCGCGCCTCGGTCAGGCCCTGATGAGCAAGATCGAACGCCTGGGCAAGCCGGTGATCGCCCGCATCCAGGGTTTCGCGCTCGGCGGCGGCATGGAGCTGGCCATGAGCTGCCATCTGCGTGTGGCCAGCGACAAGGCGCGTTTCGGCCAACCCGAAATCAATCTGGGCCTGATCCCGGGCTTCGGCGGCACCCAGCGCCTGCTGCGCCTGGCCGGCCGCGGTGCCGCGCTGGAACTGTGCCTGACCGGGCGGCCGATCGACGCCGCGCGCGCCCGCGAGCTCGGCATCGTCACCCACGTCGTCGCGCCGGAGAACCTCGACACCGAAGTGGACGCGCTCGCCGACCAGCTCGCTGCGAGCGCGCCGCACGCGCTCGCCGGCATACTCGACGCGGTGCTGCACGGCGGCGAAAGCGCGATCGACGTCGGTCTCGACTACGAAACCCAGGCCTTCGCGCTGTGCTTCGCCACCGAGGACATGCGCGAGGGCACGCGGGCCTTCCTGGAACGGCGCAAGCCGGCGTTCGCCGGCCGCTGACGCCGCGCGGCGCGACCGGTATCAGTCGTGCCCGCCGCGATATTTCTTCTCGCCGGCGGTGACGCGCAGATCGAGCCGGTTCTGCGCCGTCGGCAACGGGCAGGTGGCAAACGGCGTGAACGCGCACGGCGGGTTGTACGCCTTGTTGAAGTCGATGACGATGCGGCCGTCGCGCGGCGGCTCGGTGTAGACGAAGCGCGCGGCGCCGTAGGTTTCCCGGCCGCTGGTCTTGTCGGCGAACACCAGGAACAGTTCCTTGTCGCCCGGCGTCTCGATCACCGGCTCGACGCGGTAGGTCTTGCCGTCGCGCTCGAACACCGCGGCACCGGGCACGATCACCTTCTCGGTCTCGCCGAGCACGTTCGGCTCCTCCACCTCGTGCGGCGGATCGTACGCCTCCCACTTCGCCTCGATGCGCCAGCTCGGGTCGATGTCGAAATAGTCGAGACCGACGAAATGCACGCGCGTCGGCGCCTCGCTGTCCTTGGCGCGCACGCCGAGACGGTCGCCGCGCCGGATCAGATAGAAGCTCACCGTGCCGAAGGCGACCACGGTCGGCTTGGGATGCGTGTCGTCCAGCAACTCGGCGTTCGTCCGGCGCTCGCCGTCGATCGTGGCCGCGACACCCGGCTCGAGCGTCAGCGTGGCGCGATCCTCGCCGAGCGTGATCGTGCCGAGCCGCGGCGGCACCCTGGGCAGGACGATGTCGCCATCCGGCGCGGAGCCCACGCGGTTGGCGCCCGGCTTCAGCCACGCCAGCGCCACCAGGGTCAGCCAGCCGTTCGGCGCGGTCAGGCGCGCGACGCGCTGCTCACGCCATTGCTCGATCTGCCGACGGTACGCCGCATCCGCGTCGTCGTCGGCAACGGCGGCGGCAGCAGACAGCGCGGCGGCGAGGATGATTTGCAGCATTGTATACTCCTTGGGAAGGTCTGAACCAATCCCCATATTGCTGTCTTCGGCCGCGGCACCGCACCTCCACAACCCCCATCAAACCCTTGCGCAGCAAGGGTTTGATCGCCCCCTTGACTCAAAGGGGCTGAAAGAACCGACGCCGCATTGTCAGTTTGTTCAGAGCTCCCCTTGGTCGATTATAAGGGCTGAGGGCTGAGGGCTCAGGGCTGAGGGCCGAGGGCCGAGGCTTTTCCCGCTCACCGCTCACCGCTCACCGCTCACCGCTTCCGATTCCCGTGAGCTTGCCCACCTCCCACTCCCCACTCACCTGCCCCGCAAAAACATCCGATCCAGCTCCGCCAGCGACACCTGCACCCAGGTCGGCCGGCCGTGATTGCATTGGCCGGAACGTTCGGTGGCTTCCATCTCGCGCAACAGGGCGTTCATCTCCGGCACGGTCAGGCGCCGATGCGCGCGCACCGCGCCGTGACAGGCCATGGTCGCGAGCAGCTCGTTGCGCGCTTCCGCGACGCGCCGCGATTGTCCGTGCGCGGCGAGATCCGCGAGCACCTCGCGCACCAGCGCGCCGACATCGGCGCTTTCGAGCAGCGCCGGGCAGCGGCGCACGATCAGGCTCTGCGGCCCGGCCCGGGCGAGATCGAAGCCGAGCGCCGCGAGGGTGTCGGCGTGCTCCTCGGCGCAGGCCGCCTCGCGCTCGCTCACGGCCAGCGTCAGCGGCACCAGCAACGGTTGCGTCGGAATGCCGTCCCCGGCCTGCGCGGCCTTCAGCTTCTCGTAGACGATGCGCTCGTGCGCGGCGTGCATGTCGACGAGCACCAGGCCATGCGCGTTCTCGGCGAGCACGTACACGCCGCCGAGCTGCGCCAGCGCATGGCCGAGCGGCGGCATGCCGGCGTCCGGCGCAGCGGCATTGTCCACATTTCCATCTTTCCACTCAACGCCGGATGCCGCGCCGGTATCCGCCGTCGCGCCGAGCAATGCCGCATACGCGGCATGCGCTTCGCGCACGCCGAGCGCGAGCCCGGCCTGCGCCTGGCGCGGCCATTCGCCGCCGGGCGCCGGTGGCCGCGCGGCGGGTGACGGCGCCGCGCCCGCGCGCGTCTGCGCCAACGCCTCCTCGAGCGTGCGGAACAGAAAATCGTGCACCAGGCGGCTTTCGCGAAACCGCACCTCGGCCTTCGCCGGATGCACGTTCACGTCGACCGCCTCGGCGGCGAGTTCCAGGAACAGCGCATAGGCCGGGTGGCGGCCGTGAAACAGCACGTCGGCGTAGGCTTGACGCACGGCGTGCGCCACCACGCGATCGCGAACCGGACGGCCGTTGACGTAGAAATACTGCTGATCCGCCTGCGCGCGCGAGGCCGTCGGCAGACCGACCCAGCCGCTCAGGCGCAACCCGGCCGCGGCGTGGGCGACGCGCAGACTGCCGGCGACGAACGCCTCGCCGAGCACCTCGGCCAGGCGCGCGCGCCAACCCGCCTCGTCCAGCGCCGGACGCAGCAGCCGTACCGGCTTGCCGTTGTGGCTGAGGCGGAACTCGACCCGCGGCTGCGCCAGGGCGATGGTCTTGATCCACTCGTCGATGTGGCCGAACTCGGTACGCTCGCTGCGCAGGAATTTGCGCCGCGCCGGCACGTTGTGGAACAGGTCGCGCACCTCGACGGTCGTTCCCGGCGGATGCTGCGCCGGTTGCGGCGCCATCGCCCGGCCGTGCTCGGCGTCCACGCGCCAGGCGAGCTCGGCGCCGCGCTCACGCGACACCAGCCGGAAGCGCGACACCGAGGCGATCGAGGCCAGCGCCTCGCCGCGGAAGCCGAGCGTGGCGACGCGCTCCAGGTCGGCGAGCGTGGCGATCTTGCTGGTGGCGTGCGCGGCGAGCGCGAGCGGCAGATCCTCGGCACCGATGCCGGCGCCGTCGTCGCGCACCCGGATCAGCCGCGCGCCGCCGTCCTCGAGGTCGATCTCGACGCGCCGCGCGCCGGCGTCGAGACTGTTCTCGACCAGTTCCTTGACCACCGACGCCGGTCGTTCGACCACCTCGCCGGCCGCGATCTGGTTGACGAGTTCGGGAGCGAGCGGACGGATGCGCGACACCCGCGCATGATAGCGAATCCCGCCGCGCCCGCTATGATTCGCCGCGATGTTGCGCGCCCTGCTCGAACTCAAGCCCCGCGACGTGCCGGCGATCGTGGCGCTGCGCAATACCGCGGCGGTGGTCCTGCCGCTCGCCTTCGGCGTGGCCAGCGGCCGGCTCGGCATCGGTCTCGGCATCGCCGTCGGCGCGCTCAACACGATGTTCTCGGATCAGCCGGGACCATACCGGCTGCGGCTGCGGCGCATGCTGCTCGCCGCCGTCGCCGCGGGCGCGTCGGCCTTCGTCGGCTACAGCGTCGGCGGCGACGCCGTGCTCGCGGCGCTCGCCACCGCGCTGTGGGGCGTGGCCGGCGGCCTGCTGGTCGCGCTCGGACCCGACGCCGGGCGCATTGGCCTGACCAGCATGATCCTGCTGATCGTCACCGCCGCCCAGCCGCGGCCGCCGGCCGAAGCCGCCGGTCCGGCGCTCCTGTTCTGTGCCGGCGGGATTCTGCAATTGCTGTTTTCCATCGCCGCCTGGCCGCTCCAGCGCTACCGGCCCGAGCGCCTGGCGCTGGCTAAGCTCTGCCGCCAGCTCGCCGCGAGCGCGCGGCGGCGCGCCGACCCCGGCCAGCCGCTGCCCGACACGCAAGCGGTCAGCGACGTCGAGGAGCTGCTGCACGGCGCCTATCGCGCGCGCGGCGTGGCCATGGACGCGCTGCGCGTGCTCGCCGAGATCGTCGAGCGCGTTCGCCTGGAATTGCTCGCGCTCGACACCCTCGGCGAGCGCCTCGACGGCGACGATGCGGCCACGCTCGCGCGCCTGCGCGAGTACGCCGCGCGCGTGCTGGAGGCGCTCGCCGAGGCGCTCGTCGCCGGCGCCACCCCGCTCGCCGCCGCCGGCGCGATCGAAGGTTTCGACGCCGCGCTCGCGGCGCTCGCCCGTGCCGCCGCCGGCACGGGCGACGCGCGCGCGGTGGCGCTGGCGCACGGCCGTGCGCTCGGCGGCCAGTTGCGCGCCGCACTGCGCAACGCCGATTTCGCCGGCAGCCGCGGCGAGCTGCGGCTGGAGGACCACGACGCGCGCCTGCCGCGCGACCTGCGTCCGCGCAACCCGCTCGCCATTCTGCGCGCGAACCTGACGCTGTCGTCGGTCGCGCTGCGCCACGCGATCCGCTGCGGCGCGGGCCTGGCGCTGGCCACGCTCCTCGCGCACCGTGCGAACCTGCCGCACGGCTACTGGATTCCGATGACGACGGCGATCGTGCTCAAGCCCGATTTCGCCGGCACCTTCCGCTTCGGCCTGCTGCGCGTGATCGGCACGCTGCTCGGTCTGGCGCTGACCACGGCGCTGCTGCACTTCGCCTTCGGCGGCGCATGGGAGCGCATCGCCCTGCTCGCCGTGTTCTGCTACGGCTTCCGGCAGTTGACCACGGTGCACTACGCGATCGGCATCATGCTGCTCACCAGCCTGATCGTGATCCTGCTCAGTTTCGAGGGCGAGTCGCCCGCCGCCACCATGACGGCGCGCGCGCTCGGCACCAGCCTCGGCAGCGCGCTCGCCCTGCTCGCCTATCTCGCCTGGCCGACCTGGGAAAGCCGCCGCTTCCGCGCCGCGCTGGCGGATCTGCTCGACGCCTATCGACGCTACTTCCTCGCCGTGCTCGAGCCGGCGCCGCGCGTGCGCGCCGAGGTGCGCCGCGCCACCCGCAGCGCGCGCACCAACGCCCAGGCGTCGCTCGATCGGCTGCGCAACGAACCGCACCGCGATCGCCGCATCGTCGCCACGGCCGAGGGCATCTTCGCCAACGCCAACCGGTTCCTGCGCGCGGCGATGGCGCTCGAGGCGATCCGCCAGCAGTCCGGTCCGCCGCCGGCGCAGGCGAGCGTCGCCGCGTTCGCGCGCGCGGTCGATGCGAGCTTGAGCACGCTCAGCCGCTGTCTGCGCGAGCACGGCACGCCGCCGGCGCCCTCGCCGACGCTGCGCGAGGCGCAGGCGGCGTTGCGCGACGCGCTCGCGGCCACCGCATCCGACGCCGGCACGGACGTCGCCGCCGCGGCCTGGATCGACGGCGCCGACCGCATCACCGACAGCGTCAACACGCTCGCCCACCTGCTGCAACGCGACGCCGCGCGCGGCAACCGGTAAACTGCCGCCGAGACGATCGGCGCTCCGCGACGCGGTGAATCGCGCCGGGCCGGCGTCCTCCCAGGGTTTTCCGATGCTGAAGATCGACACGCACGCCCACATCCTGCCGCCGGAATGGCCGAACCTCGCCGAGAAGTACGGCGACGACCGCTTCCCGGTGATGGTCCGCACGGAAGGGCGGCATCGCATCTACAAGGACGGCAAATTCTTCCGCGAGGTCTGGGAAAACGCGTTCGACGCCGACCATCGCATCGCCGAATACGCCCGCTTCGGGGTGCAGGTGCAGGTCATCTCGACGGTGCCGGTGCTGTTCTCGTACTGGGCGAAACCCAACCAGGCGCTCGAGCTGCACCGCTTCCTCAACGATCACCTCGCCGAGGTCTGCCGCCGCCATCCGCGCCACTACGCCAGCATCGGCACGGTGCCGCTGCAGTCGCCGACGCTCGCGGTGCAGGAGATGGAGCGCTGCGTCGAGCAGCTCGGCCTGGCCGGCGTGCAGATCGGTTCACATGTGGAAATGTGGAATCTCGATGCGCCGGAGCTGTTCCCGTTCTTCGAGGCCGCCGCCGATCTCGGCGCCGCGATCCTGGTGCACCCCTGGGACATGATGGGGCGCGACAGCATGCCGAAGTACTGGCTGCCGTGGCTGGTCGGCATGCCAGCCGAACAGGCGCGCGCGGCCTGCTGCCTGATCTTCGGCGGCGTGCTCGAACGCCTGCCCAAGCTGCGCGTCTGCTTCGCCCACGGCGGCGGCGCGTTTCCGTACACCATCGGCCGCATCGAGCACGGCTTTCGCATGCGCCCGGACCTGGTCGCCACCGACAACGCGCGCAATCCGCGCGAATACTTCGACCGCCTGTACTTCGATTCCTGCGTGCACGACGTGCGCGCGCTGCGCTACCTGATCGACGTCGCCGGCGCCGCGCACGTGATGCTCGGCACCGACTACCCGTTCCCGCTCGGCGAACAGGAACCCGGCGCGGCGATCGCCGCGCTCGACCTGCCGCCGGAGCAGCAGCGGCGTCTGTACCACGGCACCGCGCTGGAATGGCTCGACCTGCCGCTTTCCCGTTTCGCCTGATCCCGGAGCCCGCCGATGATCCGACCCGCTTTTGTATATTTTGCGCTGTTTGCACTTTTTTCCACTTCTGTGTACGCCGCCGGCAGCACCGACTACGCGCTCGATCAGGGGTTCGTCAAGTTCAGCGCCCCGGCGTCGTGGCCGGTCATCATGGAAAAGACCGAAGGCGACCCGCAGTTCATCGCCTTCCAGGTGAAGGACCCGGCCGACGCCGGCAGCGGCGAGGCGACGCGGGTGACGATCGAGACCCGGCTGCTCGACGACTCGGCGAATTTCCAGCCGCTGGTCAACGCCGGCATGGCCAAGGCCAAGCAGTTGCCGGGCTACGAGCAGCGCACCGACGGCGTCGACGCCACCGTGCTGCGCTACTTCGCGCAGAACGGCAAGACCCGCTACGAATACCGCGAGACCTGGTACCTGAACGGCCACCTCATGGTGCACGTGCGCTGCGCCCGGCCGATGCTCGCCGGCACCAGCGCGCAATGGACCGCCGAGTACGAGAAGGGCTGCGGCGAAATCATGACCACCCTGCGGCCGCACTGACGCGCGATGCAGACGTCGATCGATCCGGCCGAGGCCGAAGCGCTCGCCCGCGACGCCGCCGATCCGCTGGCGCCGTTGCGCGAGGAATTCCTGATCCCGCCACACGGGGACGGCGAACAAGTATACTTTTGCGGCAATTCGCTCGGCTTGCAGCCGCGCGGCGTGCGCGCGGCGCTGCTCGACGAGCTCGACGACTGGCACCGGCTCGCGGTCGAGGCGCACTTCCGCGGCCGCCACCCGTGGATGCCGTACCACGAGGAGCTGCGCGCGCCGCTCGCCGAACTCGCCGGCGCGCTGCCGCACGAAGTGGTGGCGATGAATTCGCTGACCGTGAACCTGCATCTGTTGCTGGTCAGCTTCTACCGGCCGACGCGCGAACGCCACGCCATCCTGATCGAGAAGCATGCGTTCCCGTCCGATCGCTACGCGGTCGCCTCGCAGATCCGCTTCCACGGCCACGACCCGGCCGAGGCCCTGATCGAACTCGATGGCGACGAGGCCGGCGGCGCGATCTCCGAGGCGGCGATCGCACGCGCCCTCGACCAACACGGCGCGCGCATCGCGCTGGTGCTGCTGCCGGGCGTGCAGTACCTGACCGGCCAGGCGTTCGATCTCGCGGCGATCAGTGCGCTCGCCCGCGCCCGCGGCTGCGCGATCGGGTTCGATCTCGCCCACGCCATCGGCAACCTGCCGCTCGCGCTGCACGACAGCGGCGCCGACTTCGCCGTGTGGTGCAGTTACAAGTACCTCAATGCCGGCCCCGGCGCGGTCGCCGGCTGCTTCGTGCACGAGCGCCACGCGCAGGCCGCGCTGCCGCGCTTCGCCGGCTGGTGGGGCCACGATCCGGCCACGCGCTTTCAGATGGGCCCGCAATTCCACGCCACGCCCGGCGCCGACGGCTGGCAGTTGTCCAACCCGCCGATCCTGGCGCTGGCGCCGCTGCGCGCGTCGCTGGAGCTCTTCCGGCGCGCGGGCATGGCGCGGCTGCGCGAGAAATCCGTCGCCCTCACCGGCTGGTTCGAGGCGCTGATCCGCGAACGCCTGGACGACGTGCTCGCGATCGTCACGCCGCGCGAGCCGGCGCGCCGCGGCTGTCAGCTCTCCCTGCGCGTCAAGGGCCCGCGCGACGCCGGCCGGCGCCTGCACGAGCATCTGCACGCCCGCGGCATCATCGTCGACTGGCGCGAGCCGGACATCCTCCGCGCCGCGCCGGTGCCGCTGTACAACCGCCACATCGACTGCCTGCGCTTCGTCCGCGCGGTGCAGGACTGGGCCGCGCACGGCCGCTGAGCCGCCGTTGAGCGGATCGCCGCGGGCTTGCGTCGAATTACAAAACTGATTAGTATCGCAATAGTTGAAATATCAACTATTCGCATGACCGCGACGCCGACCTGCCCGAGTTTCGCACTGATCGAGGCGCACATCGACCGCGTCGCCCGGCGTCTGCGCGAGGCGCCGGTGCAGGACATCGTGCTGGTGCGCCTGATCAAGGCGCTGTCGGCGCAGTTCGGCGCGCACCTCGGCCGCAAGGTGCGCCCGGCGGGACTCAACGAGGTCGCGTTCCGCACGCTGATGATGCTCTACGCCCACGACACCGGCGTGCATCCCGCCGAGCTCAGCGCCGCCAGCAGCGAGACCCGCACCAACATGACGCGCATCTGCGACGAGCTGGCGCGCAAGGGGTTGCTGCGCCGCCGCCCGAGCGTCGCGGACCGCCGCCGCGTGGTGCTCGAGCTGACGCGCCGCGGCGAACGCCTGATCGAGGGATTGCTGCCGCAGGTGTGGGGCGGGCTCGGCCGCTACCTCGGCGCCTTGCGCGCGGCGGAAAAACGCGAACTCGAACGGCTGCTCAAGAAGCTGCTGGCCGCGTTCGAACGGGAGGCACCGCCATGAACCCGCGATTGCTCCGGCTGTGCGCGCTCGCCGTCGTCGCCGCGGCGCCGGCCGGCTGCGTGCTGCCGCCGCCGCGCGAGACCCCGCCGACGCTCGCCACGGCAGCGCCGCTCGACGGCATTCCCACCGGCACGGCGGCAACCTGGCCCGGCGACGCGTGGTGGACACGCTACGACGATGCCGTGCTGAACGAACTCGAACGCCGCGCGCTCGCCGCCGCGCCGTCGCTGGCCGCGGCGCGCGCGCGTTTCGACGAGGCCGTGCGTGCGGTCGACGTCGCCCGCGCCGCGGGCGGCGCCAGCGTCGATGCCCAGGCGCAGGTCCAGCGCGAGCGGCTGAGCGAACACGGCCTGATTCCGACGGGATTCCTCGGTTTCACCTGGTACGGCCAGGGCGACCTCGGCGCCACGTTCCGCTACGACTTCGATTTCTTCGGCAGCCACGGCGCCGAGATCGCCGCCGCCATCGACCGCGGCCGCGCGGCGCAGGCCGAGCGCGACGCGGCGGCGAACCTGCTCACCGCCGCGGTCGCCGAAAGCTACTTCGGCTGGCAGGCCGATCAGGCGCGGCTCGCCGCGGCGCGCGATCGCGTCGCCGCGCTCGACGAGGCGCGCACGATCGCTGCGGCGCGGGTGGCGCGCGGCGTGGACGTGGACGATGTCGCGCAGCGCGCCGAAGCCGATCTCGCCGCGGCGAAGGAAGACGCCGCCGCGATCGAATGGTCGGCGCATCTGCATCGCGCCGCGATCGCCGCCCTGCTCGGCGTCGCCGAGACCGGGCTGCCGGAGTTCACGCCGCGGCCGCTGCCGGCGGCGACCGCGGCGCTGCCCGCGGATGCCGGTCTCGATCTCGTCGCCCATCGCGCCGACGTCGCCGCCAGCCGCTGGCGCGTGGAGGCGGCGCTGCGCGACGTGGACGTGGCACGCGCGGCGTTCTTTCCGGATCTCAGCCTCACCGCGATGCTCGGCCTGTCCTCGATCGATCTGGACAAGCTGCTGACCGCCGGAAGCCGCGTCGCCGCGGCCGGTCCGGCGTTGCACTTGCCGATCTTCGACGCCGGCCGCCTGCACGCGCGCTTCGGCGCCTCGCAGGCCGCGCTCGCCCGCGCCATCGCCGATTACAACCAGGCGGTGGTCGATGCGGCGCGCGACGCCGCCGGCCAGGCGCTCACCCTGTTGCAGGTACAGGCGCGGCGGCGCGAACACGAGGCCGCACTCGCCGCCGCCACGCGCTTGCAGGCGGCGGCGCAGGCGCGCGTGCGACAAGGCGTGGCGGATGCGCGCCCCGCGCTCGTCGCCACGGCGGAACTGGCGCGCCAACGCGACGCCGACATCCAGCTCGCCACCGCCGCGCTCGCCGCCGAGATCGGTCTCACCCGCGCCCTCGGCGGCGGCTATCGCCCCGCGCCCGCCGAACCGGCCGCGCTCGCCAACGGAGGATCCCCGCAATGAATGCCGTCTCGCCCGCCAACGGCAATGGCCGACGCCGCACCGTGCTGCTGACCCTCGCCGCGGTGTTTCTCGCCGCCGGCGCCGTCTGGCTGCTCTTGTGGTGGTTCGTGTTCTCGCTGCGCGAGGTCACCGACGACGCCTACGTCAACGGCAATCAGGTGATCGTCTCCTCGCAGGTGCCGGGCACGGTCGTCGCCGTACTCGCCGACGACACCGAGCGCGTGGAGGCGGGACAGGTGCTGGTGCGGCTCGATCCGACCGACGCCGATCTCGCCCTGGCCAAGGCGCAGAGCGCGCTCGCCCAGGCGGTGCGCGCGGTGCGCCAGCAGACCCACATCGCCGGCCAGTACGACGCCGCGGTCACGGCCCGGCGCGAGGAGCTCGCGCGCGCCGAGGCGGATCTCGCGCGTCGCGAACCGCTGCTCGCCGAACACGCGGTCGCGCCCGAGGAAGTGGCACACGCGCGCCAGGCGGTGGCCGATGCGCGCGCCGCGCTCAACGCCGCCGAGCGCCAGGCGGCGGCGAGTCATGCGCTGGTCGACGGCAGCGACGTCGCCGGCAACCCGACGGTGCTGCAGGCGCGCGCGGCGTACCGCGAGGCTTGGGTCAACGCCCACCGCAACGCCATCGTCGCGCCGATCGACGGCTATGTCGCCCAGCGCAGCGTGCAGGTGGGCAGCCGCATCCAGCCGGGACAACCGTTGTTGATGATCGTGCCGCTGCGCGATCTGTGGATCGACGCCAACTTCAAGGAAGTGCAACTGAAGCACATCCGCCTCGGCCAGCCGGCCGAAGTCCGCACCGATCTCTACGGCGGCGGCGTGACCTATCACGGCCGGGTCGAGGGACTCGCGCCCGGCACCGGCGGCGCCTTCGCGCTGCTGCCGCCGCAGAACGCCTCCGGCAACTGGATCAAGGTGGTGCAGCGCGTGCCGGTGCGCATCGCCCTGGACGCGAAGGAACTGGAGCAGCATCCGCTGCGCGTCGGCCTGTCCACCGAAGTCACGGTCGACACCCACGACCGCAACGGCCCGGTGCTGGCGCCGAACGCGACGAAGAAGACGGTGGCGAAGACCGACGTCTACAGCGCCGATCTCGCCTCCGCCGATGCCGCGGCCGATGCTGTCGTGCAGGCGAACCTGGGGCGCTGAGCCATGAGCGTGCCCGCGGAAACGCCGCGCGCACCGCCGCTGACCGGCGCGCCGCTGGCGCTGCTCACGGTGGCGGTGGCGTTCTCCACGTTCATGGAGGTGCTCGACCTCACCATCGTCAACGTCTCGGTGCCGCACATCGCCGGCAGCCTCGGCGTCAGCCCGAACGAGGGCACCTGGGCGATCAGCTCGTATTCGCTGGCGAGCGCGGTGATGCAGCCGCTCACCGGCTGGATCGCGCGCCGCTTCGGCGAGGTGCGCGCGTTCTGCGTCGCCGTGCTGCTGTTCGTGGCGATGTCGATGCTGTGCGGGCTCGCCACCAGCATGCCGATGCTCGTCGTGGCGCGGCTGCTGCAGGGCGCCGGCTCCGGACCGATGGTGGCGCTGTCGCAGGCATTGCTGCTCAACAACTATCCGAACGACAAGAAGGGCATCGCGCTCGCGCTGTGGGCGATGACCGTGGTGATCGCGCCGATCTTCGGCCCGATCCTCGGCGGCTGGATCACCGACAACTATTCCTGGCCGTGGATCTTCTACATCAACGTGCCGGTCGGCCTGCTCGCCGCGTTCGTGACCGCGACGCTGCTGCGCGGCCGCGAATCGCGCATCGTCCGCGCGCCGATCGACGTCGTCGGCCTGGTGCTGCTGGTGGTCGGCGTCGGCTGCCTGCAATTCATGCTCGACAACGGCAACGACCAGGACTGGTTCGAGTCCGGCCTGATCGTCACGCTCGGCCTCGTCGCGCTCGTCGCCCTCGCCTTCTTCGTCGCCTGGGAACTGACCGACCGGCATCCGGTGGTCGATCTGCACTTGTTCGGCAAGCGCAACTTCGCCGTCGGCGTCACCGCGCTGTCGATGGGCATGATCGGCTTCTTCGGCATCAACGTCGTGTTTCCGCTGTGGTTGCAAGTGAACCTCGGCTACACCGCCACCTGGGCTGGGCTCGCCACCGCGCCGGTCGGCATCCTCGCGTTCCTGCTCTCGCCGCTGGTCGGGCGCAACATCCAGCGCCTCGAACTGCGCTCGGTCGCGAGCTTCGCCTTCGTCGTGTTCGGCGCGTGCGCGTTGTGGTTCGCACGCTTCCCGAGCGACGCCACGTTCGGCCAGCTCGCGCTGCCGCGATTTCTGATGGGCATCGGCATCGCCTGTTTCTTCGTGCCGATCAATCAGGTGATCCTGTCCGGCTTGAAACCCGAGCAACTGGCCTCGGCCGCAGGCATCTCGAATTTCTGCCGCACGATTTCGGCCAGCTTCTCCACCGCGGTGATGGTCACGCTCTGGCAGCATCGCGGCGACTTCCACCACGCCATGCTGGCCGAACATCTCGACCGCGCCAGTCCCGCGGTGAACGGCTACCTCGAGCACTTGCAGACGCTCGGCGCAACCGCCACGCGGGCGTGGGCGATGGTCGATCGGGTGGTCACGCGCGAGGCGCTGACCGGCGCGGTCAACGACGTGTTCCTGATCTGCGCCGTGCTGTTCTTCGCCATGATTCCACTCTTGTGGCTCGCCAAACCGCCGTTCGGCAACGCCGGCGCGGCGACGGTGCATTGAGTGGAGGGCTGAGAGCTGAGGGCTGGGGGCTGAGGGCTGGGGGCTGAGGGCTGAGGGCTGAGGGCTGAGGGCTGAGGGCTGAGGGCCGAGGGCCGAGGGCTGAAGAGCTTTTTCCACTTCCTACTCCCTACTCCCCACTCCCCCTCAAAACATGTGCTTCTCGATACCGAGCGCGGCGAGGATCTTGCTCGCGATTTCCTCGATGGAGGTGTGGGTGGTGTTCAGCGCCGGAATGTTCTCGCGCCGGAACAGCTTGTCGGCAAGCGCCAGTTCGTGCCGGCATTGCTCGATCCGCGCGTAACGGCTGCCCGGTTTGCGCGCCTGCCGCACCTGGGCGAGCCGGTCGGCGTCGATGGTCAAGCCGTACAAGCGCGGCTTGTACGGCAGCAGTCGCCTCGGCAGCTCGAGCTTGTCCAGATCGTCCTCGGTCAGCGGGTAGTTGGCCGCCTTCACGCCGTAGTGCAGGGCCATGTACAGGCAGGTGGGGGTCTTGCCGACGCGCGAGACGCCGACCAGGATCACCTCGGCGTCGCTGTAGTTCACATCGACGCCGTCGTCGTGGGTCAGCGCGTAGTTGGTGGCGTTGATGCGCGCCTCATATTCGGCGAAATCGGTGAGCCCGTGCGCCTTGCCGACGCGGCGCGAGCGCTTGGTGCCGAGCTCCGCCTCGAGCGGTGCGATGAACGGCGCGAACACGTCCAGCATCAGCGCACCGCTGGTGGCGAGGATCTCGCCGAGCTGCGGATCGACCACGGTGTTGACCACGATCGGCCGCACGCCGCTCGCGGCATAGGCGTTGCGGATGCGCGCCGCGGCGCCGTGCGCCTTCTCCTCGTCGTCGACGAATGGAATGCGGAAGGTGTCGAAGGCGATGCCGTCGAACTGGGTGAGGACCGAGTGGCCGATGGTCTCGGCGGTGATGCCGGTGCCGTCGGAGACGTAGAAGATCGTGCGGCGCATGGGGTGGAGTTTACGGGAGACGAGAGACGAGGGCCGAGGGCCGAGGGCTGTAAAGCTTTTTCCACTTCCTACTCCCTACTCCCCACTCCCGATTTCCTCAGCCCCACCCCGCCTCGGCGCTTGTTTCATCCCTGCCAAACGCCGAAAATTGACGGTCTTGCCCGCCCGTGCGGGCTTCCCGGCCTTCTTCCTGGAGATTTCCCTTGAGCGACCTGGTGCTTTGGCTCGATCAACTGCGCATGTCCGATCTGGATCGGGTCGGCGGCAAGAACGCCTCGCTCGGCGAGATGATCGGCCATCTGGCGAAGCTCGGCGTCAGCGTGCCGGGCGGTTTCGCCACCACCGCCGAGGCCTATCGCCAGTTCATCGCCCAGAGCGGACTGGCCGAACGCATCTATGCCCGCCTCGCGCGCCTGGATGTCGAGGATGTCGACGCGCTGACCCGGGCGGGCGCCGAGATCCGCGGCTGGGTGATCGACACGCCGCTGCTGCCGGCCTTCGACGCCGCGGTACGCGCCGCCTACGCGCGCCTGTGCCGGGACGCCGGCACGGACGACGTCGCCGTCGCCGTGCGCTCCTCCGCCACCGCCGAGGACCTGCCGGACGCCTCCTTCGCCGGTCAGCAGGAAACCTTCCTCAACGTCAGCGGCGCCGACGAGGTGGTGCGCAAGATCAAGGAAGTGTTCGCCTCGCTGTTCAACGACCGCGCCATCGCCTACCGCGTGCACCACGGCTTCAAGCACGAGGACGTGTTCCTCTCGGCCGGCGTGCAGCTCATGGTGCGCTCGGACCGCGGCGCCGCCGGCGTGCTGTTCACGCTCGACACCGAATCCGGCTTCCGCGATGCGGTGTTCATCACCGCGAGCTACGGCCTCGGCGAGATGGTGGTGCAGGGCGCGGTCAATCCCGACGAGTTCTACGTCTACAAGCCGACCCTCGCCGCCGGCCGGCCGGCGATCCTCCGGCGCAGTCTCGGCGCCAAGCAGCAGCGCATGGTGTACTCGGAGCGACCCGGCGAGCGGGTGCGCATCGAGCCCGTGCCCGCCGAACTCCGTGCCCGCTTTTGCCTCAGCGACGCCGACGTGCACGAGCTCGCGCGGCAGGCGCTGATCATCGAGCGGCACTACGGCCGGCCGATGGACGTGGAATGGGCCAAGGACGGCATCAGCGGCAAGCTGTACATCCTGCAGGCGCGGCCGGAGACGGTGAAATCGCGCGCGCGCGCCACGACGATCGAACGGTTCCGGCTCAAGCAGCGCGGCCGCGTGCTCGCCGAAGGTCGCGCCATCGGCCAGAAGATCGGCTGCGGCCCGGCGCGGGTGATCCGTTCGCTCGCCGACATGAACCGGGTGCAGCCGGGCGACGTGCTGGTGGCCGACATGACCGATCCGGACTGGGAGCCGGTGATGAAACGCGCCGCGGCGATCGTCACCAACCGCGGCGGTCGCACCTGCCACGCCGCGATCATCGCGCGCGAGCTCGGCGTGCCGGCGGTGGTCGGCACCGGCAATGCGCTGGAGGCGGTTCCCGACGGCGCCGCCGTCACCGTGTCCTGCGCCGAGGGCGACACCGGCTTCATCTACGAGGGCCGGCTCGACTTCGAGCAGGTCCGCGCCGACCTCGGCGCCATGCCGCCGGCGCCGCTCAAGATCATGATGAACGTCGCCAATCCGGAGCGCGCGTTCGATTTCGCCATGCTGCCGAACGCCGGCGTGGGTCTGGCGCGACTGGAGATGATCATCGCCAGCCACATCGGCGTGCACCCGAAGGCCTTGCTCGAATATGCGCAGCAGGACGCCGAGACCCGCCGCCGGATCGACGAGCGCATCGCCGGCTATGCCGATCCGGTCGCGTTCTACGTCGATCGTCTCGCCGAAGGCATCGCCACCATCACCGCGGCGTTCGCGCCGAATCCGGTGATCGTGCGGCTGTCGGATTTCAAGTCCAACGAATATGCGAATCTGATCGGCGGCAAGCGCTACGAGCCGCACGAGGAGAACCCGATGATCGGCTTCCGCGGCGCCAGCCGCTACGTCGATCCGAGCTTCCGCGACGCGTTCGCGCTCGAATGCCGGGCGATGAAAAAGGTGCGAGACGAGATGGGTCTCACCAACGCCTGGGTGATGATCCCGTTCGTGCGCACGCTCGCCGAGGGCCGCAAGGTGATCGAGGTGCTCGCCGCGAACGGCCTCAAGCAGGGCGAGAACGGGCTCAAGGTCATCATGATGTGCGAGGTGCCGTCGAACGCACTGCTCGCCGAGGAGTTCCTCGACATCTTCGACGGCTTCTCGATCGGCTCGAACGATCTCACCCAGCTCACGCTCGGCCTCGACCGCGATTCCGGCATCGTCGCCAACCTGTTCGACGAGCGCGATCCGGCGGTGAAGAAGCTGCTCGCGCTCGCGATCCAGACCGCGCGCGCCAAGGGCAAGTACATCGGCATCTGCGGCCAGGGGCCGTCGGATCACCCGGATCTCGCCGAATGGCTGATGCGCCAGGGGATCGAGTCGGTGTCGCTCAATCCCGACACCGTCGTCGATACCTGGCTGATGCTGGCGCGCAAGAAGGCCGCCTGACGCGCCGCGCCGCGCGCGACGCGCCGGCGGCCGCCGCGTCAATCGAACGCGAAGACGCGCAACACGCGGTGCAGCAGATGCTTCACCGCCTCCGGCAGTTGCGCGGCGTCGTAGCTGGTGCCGTTGACGACGACCGTGCCGCTGAACGTCGGGCCATCGCCGTCGCGCACCACTTGCAGGTTCTGCAGGCTCAGACTGTCGTTGACCGCCTTGCCGTTCTTGTCGGTGCCGGCGAGGGTGAGGTTGCCGTTGTAGGTGTTGGTCACCACCTCGTTGCTGCGTTCGTGCGTGCGCGTGACGCTGCCGTTGGCGACCAGGTTCTGATCGTCGTGCGGATGGAAGTTGGTGAGCGTGGCCTGGCTGGTGGTGTTGACGCCGGGAATCTCGACCGTACCGTTGGTGACGATGCTGAGACTCCCGCCGAAGCTGTCGGTCAGGCTGGTCGATTTCTCCAGGGTCAGCGCCGCCAGCGCGCTCGTGCTGAGCACGGCGCACACCAGGGCGGCCAGGGATCGGGCGATGTTCATATTGAGGACTCCTTGCGTCATCGGAAGCGGCGCTTCCGTTCGCCCAGAGAAACGCCCGATCCGGCCGGCGGTTGACACGCGGCGCGGCGGAGTTCAACCGCCGAGGAAATCCGCCTTGCCGAGTTCGACGCCGTTGTGGCGCAGGGTGGCGTACGCGGTGGTGACGTGGAAATAGAAATTCGGCAGCACGAAGTCGCGCAGATAGTCGCGGCCCTGGAAGCGCAGCTCGCCGCGGCGCGTCTGCAGCACGATGTCGCGATCCTCGCCGCCGGCGTAGCGCTCGGCCGGCACGCTGTTGACGAAGGCCAGCGTCTTGGCGATGCGCGCCTTGAGCTCGGGGAACGTGGTCTCGGTATCCTCGTGCTTCGGCACCTCGCTGCCGGACAGGCGCGCCGCCGCGCCCTTGACCAGGTCACACGCGATCTGCACCTGGCGCGTGAGCGGGAACATGTCCGGTGCGAGCCGCGCGTTGGCGAGCACCACCGGATCGAACTGCTTGCGCGCGGCGAACTCGACCGCCTTGTCGAGGATGCGATCGAGACTGCCGAGGAAGCGGTTGGCGGTGGGTAGGAGGATGTCGTGCAGGGTGAGTGGCATGGGTTGTTCTCCGTGAGTCCGACGAGCTAGGCTGAAAGCTGGCGATTGTCGCACAAGGCGTGACCGGGGGAGACCGTGCAAGCGAGCGAATTCCTGCTGATCAGCCGCTGGCGCATCGAAGCGCCGCTGACGCGCGTCTGGAATGCGCTGCACGAACCCGCCGACTGGCCGCGCTGGTGGCGCTACGTCGCCGCGGTGGACAAGCTCGCGGCCGGCGACGCCGAGGGCGTCGGCGCGCGCTACCGCTTCCACTGGACCAGCCGCCTGCCCTACTCCATCCGGTTGACGACCGAGGTGACGGAAATCGCCCGGCACCGGCTGATCCGCGCCAGCGCCAGCGGCGATCTGCAAGGGGAAGGCGTGTGGCGCCTGCAGGAAAGCGCCGCGGGCACCGACGTCGAATACACCTGGAAGGTGAACCTCGACCGCGCCTGGATGCGGCTGTTCGCCCCGCTGCTGCGGCCCGTCTTCACCTGGAACCACAATGCCGTGATGGCGGCGGGGGAACAAGGGCTGGGACGACATCTCCTCACCACGTGAGCCGGGCAGGCATCGCACCAGGGACGGTTCCGTGCGACACTTTCGCAACCGGCCCCGTAGCTCAGTTGGTCGAGTTTCGAGCGCTCGCGCAATGCGTTGAAGCGCATTGCGCGCTCGAAACGAGGAGGAGGCATGGATGCCGACTGGAGATCGCACCAGGGACGGTTCCGTGCGACACTTTCGCAACCGGCCCCGTAGCTCAGTTGGTCGAGGCGAGCGCGCCCGCGCGATGCGGAGTAGCGCATCGCGCGCGCGAGCCGAGGAGGAGGCATGGATGCCGACTGGAGATCGC
>JAJPHA010000047.1 GCA_021325475.1 Rhodanobacteraceae bacterium
CCGCTCACCGCTCACCGCTCACCGCTCACCGCTCACCGCTCACCGCTCACCGCTCACCGCTCACCGCTCACCGCTCACCGCTCACTGCTGACTGCTCCTCACAAATCCCGCGCCACGCGGAATCCGACGCGCGGGCTGCGGGTATCGGCGGGTGCGCCGAGGCGATAGGCCGAACGCACCTCGTCCGGGGCGCTGCCCCACGAGCCGCCGCGGATCACGTGCGCGACACAGCCGGGATTGAGCCAGGCGCGGCCGTCGGCCGGCGCGCGCGTGTAGTTGTCGTGCCAGCAGTCGGCCACCCATTCCGAGACGTTGCCGTTCATGTCGCGCAGGCCGAAGCGGTTGGCCGGCATCACGCCGATCGGCGCCGGTCCCCAATAGCGGTCGTCGTAGCGCGGAAACGCCTTGGCCCAACTGCGCCGCAGGCGCGGCGAGCGGTCGCCGTCGCCGGTGACGTTCTCGTACACCTTGTCCGGATTGCCGTCGCCCCACGGATAGCGCGTGGTCGAGCCGGCGCGCAGCGCATATTCGAATTCCGCCTCGCTCGGCAGGCGATAGCGCTTGCCGGTGCGCTCGGCGAGCCACTTCGCGTAGGCGGCGGCGTCGTTCCAGGACACGTGCACCACCGGCAGGTTTTCCGCCGCCCTGGCGCCGAGATAATCGTCGCGCCAGCTCACGCCGCGTCGTTCGATGATGCGCCCGCTCTCCTCGTCGTACACGCCCGAGCCGCCGGCCTTCTCCGCGTCGGTGACGTAGTTCGCGTCCGCGACGAACGCGCCGAACTGCTCCACCGTGACCGCGTCGGCGCCGAGCGCGAAACCGCTGTCGATGCGCACTTCGTGCGGCGGTTCCTCGTTGACGCGGTGGCCGGCCTCGCCCGGCGCCGAACCCATCAGGAACGTGCCGACCGGAATCACCACCAGCGGCGGCGCGCTGCCGTGACGATCGAGGAATTGATCGGTGATCACCTGACCCGGACTGAAGCTCGCGTACAGCCGCGCGTTGCGCAGACGGCGGTTGAAATCGTCGATGCCGCCGAGATCGGGGCTGAGCGCCAGCGCCTTCTGCGCCAGCGACTCGGCGAGCGCGGTGTCGCCGGCGTCGAGCGCCGAGTTGGCCTGCGCCAGCGTGTTGACCGCGCGCTGGTGGCGAATGCCCTCGATGCGCGCGCGCGTGTCCTGCATCTCGCGCGAGCCGGGCCGGATCGCCGCGGCTTCGTCGAGGATCCGGTCGGCGCCGGCGAAGTCGTCCTGCGCCGCGGCAGCCAGCGCGCGATCGAGATAATCGCGCTCGATCTGGGCCAATCCCTGATCGGCGAGCTTGTTGCCGGGATCGAGCTTCAGCACCTGGCGGTAGACCTCGAGCGCGTTGTCGCCGGCCGGCTGCGTCGCATGCCGCTGCTTGAGCAGCGCCGCGGCCCGCGTCAGCAGCGGCAACACCTGCTTCAACACCTTGAGCCGCGCTTCCAGCGCGGCGACTTCCTCACCGGTGTGCGGCAGGCCGGCCAGCGCCTCGAGCAGCCGCGCGACCTCGCGTTCGTCGCCGCGATCGAGCGCGGTGCCGATCTGCTGCGAAATGGATTTGTGGATTTTTTCCAGTCCGGCGAGCGCCTGGGCGTTCTCCTTGTCCGCCTCGAGCGCCTGCCGGTACAGCGCGAGCGCATTGTTGTCGGCGGGTTCGAGCAGGTGTCCTTCGGCCAGCGCCTTGTCGGCCTTCTTCAACAGCGCGGCGACTGCCTTCGTCGGCGGCAGCGCGGGCGCCGACGGCGCGGCCGGCGGCGGTGCCGGCGCCGGGTTCGATTTCGCCGCCTCCGGCACGGCGGGCGTCGGCGGCGCCGGCGTGATGGCGAGCGCGGGCGGCGGCGCACTCGGCGCGGGCGCCGGTTCCGGCGCCACGCGGCCGCCGCCGGTCGGATAGAATCGGTAGACCAGGGCGAAGGCGAGCAAGGCGATGCCGGCCGCGCCTCCGAGCACGGACTGCTTGCGCACGACTTCGCTGCCGGGCATCGTCGATGATGGCGGGTTCGCTTCGGTATTCGCACCTTAGGTCATCGGCCGCCCGCGCTGCAACTGCGCTCGGTCTGCGCGCCGAGTCGTCGCGGCGCATCCGTCGTCTCCACGAGCCCGCCCGCATGCACCACTGGATCGACCGCCCCGACGCCCTCGACGCCTGGCTCGCCGCGCGCGCCGACGCCACGGTGATCGGTCTCGACACCGAATTCCTGCGCACGAATACCTTCCGTCCGCGGCTGGCGCTGGTGCAACTCGACATCGGCGGCGACGTCGCCCTGCTCGACGCGCCGCGACTCGGGGCGATGCCGGCGCTCGCCGCGCGCCTCGCCGATGCCGCCTGCGTGTGCGTGATGCACGGCGCCGGCGAGGACCTCGAGGCGCTCGCCGGCGTGCTGCCGCGAGGACCGGCCACGCTGTTCGACACGCAGCTTGCCGCGGCGTTCGCCGGCGTCGGCTTCGGCCTGAGCTACCAACGCCTGGTCGCCGCCGTGCTCGGCATCGAATTGCCGAAGAGCGAGACGCGCTCGGACTGGCTCGCACGCCCGCTCAGCGCCGCGCAGCTCGACTACGCGGCCCAGGACGTCGCGCATCTGCCGGAACTGCACGCCCGCCTCGCCCAGCGCCTCGCCGAACTCGGACGCAGCGCGTGGCTCGCCGAGGACTGCCGGCGTCTGGTCGCGCGTGTGTGCGAGGCGCAGCCCGATCCGCAACCGCAGCGCGCGTTGCGCGCCGCCGCGCGCTTCGCGCCCGAGCAGCAGGCACGGTTGCGGCGCGTGCTGCGGTGGCGCGACACCAAGGCGCGCGTGCTCGACAAACCGCGACCGTGGATCCTGGACGACGCCCGCGCCCTGAACCTGGTCGCCGACCCGCCGCAGGACGAGGACGAACTCGCCGAGCGCTGCCGCGGATTGCGCGCCCTGCGCGGCGCGTTGCGCCAGGAACTGTTCGCCGTACTGCACGCACCGCTCGCGGCCGACGAGCGCGACGTCATGCCGATTCCCGCTCCGCTCACCGGCGCGCAACTGACGAAGCTCGCCGCGCTGCGCAACGAAGTCGCCGCGATCGCCGCGCGGCTCGCCCTGCCCGAGAGTCTGCTCTGTCCGCGGCGCCATCTGGAGACGCTCGTCGCCGAAGGCCGCTGGCCCGCGGCGCTGGAGGGGTGGCGGAAGGAGCTGTTGTATGAGGTATTGATGGGGGCGGAGGGCTGAGTCCCGGGAATCGGGAATCGGGAGTGGGGAGTAGGAAGTAGGGAGTGGAAAAAGCTCCACAGCCCTCCGCCCTCCGCCCTCAGCCCTCAGCCCACTCCCCACCCTTGACATCCCCCACCCTCATCGGCTCCACTAGCCGCATGCGCGCTCGCTGCGTCACCACGACCACGACGACTACCGCCACCCCCGTGGTGCGGTCGGCCGTGCGCGCATAACGCGATCACAAACCCCAGGCCCCGCACCTCGACGAGGATGCGGGCGCGAATCCCCATCCGGCGAGTGCGGTGCCTCACAGGAGGCGCCATGCAATCGCTCGACCCTGCTTCGTCCGCTCCAGCCGCCGCGCGCGTCGTCGCGCACAAGTTCGGCGGCTCCTCGCTCGCCGACGCCGCGCGCATCCGTCACGTCGCCGCGCTGCTCCGCGCGCGCGACGAGGACGTACAGATCGTCGTCGTCTCGGCGCTGCAGGGCGTGACCGACGCGCTGCTCGCGCTGGTCGCCGCGGCCGCGAGCCGCAGCGACTGGCAGACGGGCTGGCGGAAACTGCGCGATCGTCATTACGCGGTCGCCTCCGAACTGCTCGGCGCGCACGCCGCGCCGGCCGAGACCTGGCTCGCCGGGCGCTTCGACGAACTCGCCGACACCCTGCGCGCGATCGCCGTGCTCGGCGGCGCGGGACGCGAAGTCCACGAGGCGCTGAGCGGCCTCGGCGAGCTGTGGTCGGCGTACCTGCTGCATGCGCATCTCGCTGCGCAGGGCGCCGACTACGCCCTGCTCGACGCGCGCGAGGTGCTCATCGTGCATCACGAGGAACTCGGCGCGGCGGTCGACTGGCCGGCCACGGCCGCGCGTCTCGCCGCGTGGCGCGCGGATCATCCGCAGTCGCGCGTGATCGTCACCGGCTACCTCGCGCGGGACGCCGCCGGTCGCGCCACCGTGCTCGGCCGCAACGGCAGCGACTATTCCGGCGCGATTTTTGCGGCATTGTGGAAAGCGCAAGAATTGCACATCTGGACCGACGTCGACGGCGTGCTCAGCGCCGATCCGCGGCTGGAACCGGAGGCGGTGACGCTCGCGGCGATGAGCTACGAGGAAGCCTGCGAGCTCGCCTACTTCGGCGCCAAGGTCATCCACCCACAGACCATGGCGCCGGCGATCGCCGCCGGGCTGCCGATCTTCATCCGCAACACGTTCCGGCCGGACCACCCCGGCACGCGCATCGACGCGCGCGGCGACGATGCCGGTCCGGTCAAGGGCCTCACCCTGGCGCGCGAACTTGCGCTGATCAACCTCGAAGGCACCGGCATGATCGGCGTGCCCGGCACCGCCGAGCGCCTGTTCGCCGCGCTGCGCGCGGCGCGCGTGTCGGTGGTGATGATCTCGCAGGGATCGTCGGAACATTCGATCTGCTGCGTGGTGCGCGCCGCGCAGGCCGCGGACGCGCATGCGGCGATCGAGGGCGCCTTCGCGCGCGAACTCGCCGCCGGGCAGATCAGCGGCGTGCAGCGCACCGACGGCGTCGCCGTGCTCGCCGCGGTCGGCGACCGCATGGCCGGCACGCCGGGCGTGGCCGCCCGCCTGTTCGACGCGCTGGCGCGTTCGCGGGTGAACATCCGCGCCATCGCCCAGGGCGCCTCCGAGCGCGACATCTCGGTGGCGATCGCCGGCGACGACGCCGCCAAGGCGCTGCGCGCGGGCCATGCGGCATTTTATCTTTCTCCACAAACCATCGCGCTCGGCGTGATCGGTCCCGGCAAGGTCGGCGCCGCGCTGCTCGATCAGCTCGCCGCCGCCGCGCCACGGCTCAAGCGCGCGGCGAATCTCGACCTCAGGCTGCGCGCCTTGGTCTCGCGCCGGGCCCTGTGGCGCGACGAGCGCGGCGAGATCGACCGCGCCTGGCGCGACCGCTTCGCCGCGGCGACGGAGACCGCCGACCTCGACCGCTTCGCCGCGCACGTGCGCGCCGACCACCTGCCGCACGCCGCGATCATCGACTGCAGCGCGAGCGACGCCGTCGCCGAACGCTACCCCGAGTGGCTCTCCGCCGGCATCCACGTGATCACGCCGAACAAGCATGCCGGCGCCGGGCCGATCGCGCGCCACCGCGCCATCCGCGCCGCCGCCGGCGCGGCGCGCTTCCGCTACGAGGCGACCGTCGGCGCCGGACTGCCGGTGATCTCGACCCTGCGCGATCTCATCGACACCGGCGACGAACTGCTCGCGATCGAGGGCATCTTGTCCGGCACGCTGGCGTGGCTGTTCAACCGGTACGACGGCACGGTGCCGTTCTCGGCGCTGGTGCGCGAGGCGCATCGGCTCGGCTACACCGAGCCCGATCCGCGCGAGGATCTGTCCGGCGCGGACGTGGCGCGCAAGCTCGTCATCCTCGCGCGCGAGGCCGGCCGGGAGCTGTCGCTCGCCGATGTCGCGGTCGAGAATCTCGTGCCGTCGCCGTTGCGCGCCGGTCCGACGGAACGCTTCCTCGCGGAGTCGACGCTGCTCGATGCCGAGATGGAAGCGCGGCGCGCCCGCGCCCACGCCAGCGGCCGGGTGCTGCGCTACGTCGCCCGCCTGGACCGCGACGGCCGCGCCGGCGTCGGCCTGGTCGAGCTGCCGCGCACGCACGCCTTCGCCCAACTGCGCCTGACCGACAACATTGTGCAATTTTCCACAAAGCGCTATCGCGACAATCCGCTGATCGTGCAGGGGCCGGGCGCCGGACCGGACGTCACCGCGGCCGGCGTGTTCGCCGATCTGCTGCGCGTGGCGGCGTCGCTCGGCGCGCGCGTGTAGGATAGCCGCCCGAACCGCGCTCGCCGACCACCACCTCCCGACCCGACCGTGACCAGGAACTCCGTGCACAGCGCCACCGCATTCGCCCCCGCCTCCGTCGGCAACATCGGCGTCGGCTTCGACATCCTCGGCCACACGATCGACGGCCCCGGCGACCGCGCCCGCGTGCGTCGGATCGATGCGCCGAAGGTGCGCATCGCCGAGATCCGCAATCAGACGGTCGCGTTGCCGACCGAGGCCGAGCGGAACACCGCCGGCGCGGCGCTGATCGCGCTGCGCGAGGCGCTGGCACTGCCGTTCGGCTTCGAGGTCGAGCTGGACAAGGGCATTCCCTACGGCTCCGGCATGGGCGGCTCGGCGGCCTCCGCGGTGGCCGCGCTGGTGGCCGCGAACGCGCTGCTCGAATCGCCCTTGCCGCACGCGGCGCTGTATCCGTTCGCCCTCGCCGGCGAGGCGGTCGCGAGCGGCGGCTACCACGGCGACAACGTCGGCGCGATGCTGCTCGGCGGCATCGCCCTGGCGACGCCGGAGCGCGTGCTGCGCGTGCCGGCGCCCGCTACGTGGCATTGTGTACTTGTACACCCGGATGCCGCGCTCGAGACGCGCCGTGCGCGCGAGGCGCTGAAGGGTGCCTACGCGCTGACCGAGTTCGTCGCCCAGAGCGCGCATCTCGCACTGCTGCTCTGCGGCTGCCATCTCGGCGATGCGAGCCTGGTGCGCGCCGGCCTCGCGGACGTGCTGATCGAGCCGCGCCGCGCGCCGCTGATCCCCGGCTTCGCGCGGGTCAAGCAGGCGGCGCTCGATCACGGCGCGCTCGGCGCCAGCATTTCCGGCGCCGGTCCGAGCGTGTTCGCCTGGTTCGACTCGCTCGCTGCCGCGATCGCCGCGGCGCCGGCGATGCGCGCGGGCTTCGCCGAAGCGGGTCTCGCCAGCGAGAGTTTCGTCTCGCCGGTCAACGGCCCCGCCGCGAGTCTGGTCGCATGAACTTCCTCAGCACCCGCGGCGGCGCGCCGCCGGTTTCGCTCAGCGCGGCGATCGCCGCCGGACTCGCGCCGGACGGCGGCCTGTACGTGCCGGCGAGGCTGCCACGGTTCGCGCCGCACGAGTTCGACGACTGCGCGACGCTCGCCGACGTGGCCGGGCGCCTGCTCGCGCCGTTCTTCGCCGACGACGCACTCGCCGCGCACCTGCCGGCGATCTGCGCCGAAGCGTTCACCTTCGCCGCGCCGCTGCGCGCACTCGCCACGCCGGACGATTTCGTGCTCGAGCTGTTCCACGGCCCGACCGCGGCGTTCAAGGACTTCGGCGCGCGCTTCCTCGCCGCCACGCTCGCGCGGCTGCCGCGCGCGGCGGCGACGCTCACCATCCTCGTCGCGACCTCGGGCGACACCGGCGCCGCGGTCGCCGCGGCGTTCCACCGCCGGCCCGGCGTGCGCGTCGTGATCCTGTATCCCGACGGTCGCGTCGCGCCGCGCCAGGCGCATCAGCTCGGCTGCTTCGGCGACAACGTGCGCGCGCTGCGCGTGGCCGGATCGTTCGACGACTGCCAGCGTCTGGTCAAGCAGGCGCTGGCCGACCGTGCGCTCGCCGCGCGCGTGCCGCTCGCCGCCGCCAACAGCATCAGCCTCGGCCGCCTGCTGCCGCAGATGGCCTACTATGCTGAGGCTGCGCTCGCGCACTGGCGTGCGCAAAGTACACTTTTGCACTTCGTCGTGCCGACCGGCAATCTCGGCAACGCGCTCGCCTGTGTTCTCGCCCGCGCCTGCGGATTGCCGATCGGCCGCATCGCGCTCGCCACCAACGCCAATCGCACGCTCGCCGATTTCTTCGCCGGCGGGGACTTCGCCCCGCGCGCGAGCGTGGCCACGCTGGCCAACGCCATGGACGTCGGCGACCCGAGCAACTTCGAGCGCCTGCGCTGGCTCCATCCGGACGCGGCGGCGCTGCGGCGCGAATTCATTGTCGCCAGCATCGACGATGCGGCGATCGCGGCGACCCTCCGCGCGCGCCATGCACGTCACGGCGAAGTCTTCTGCCCGCACACCGCCGCCGCCGTGTGCCTGCTCGAACGCTTGCGCCGCGACGGCGTCGACGGCGCCTGGGCCGTGGCGGCGACGGCGCATCCGGCCAAGTTCGATCGTATCGTCGAGCCGCTGATCGGCGCCGCCGTGCCCGTGCCGCCGGCACTGGCCGAGCTGTTGGCGCGGCCCAGCGCGGCACAGTCCCTGCCGGCGGACTACGCCGCGCTGCGCGACGCGCTGGCGGCGGACTGAGCCGGACGTTCGCCGGGCTTGGCGCGCCATCGCCGCCGCGGTATCATTCGCGCCCTGCCCGGCGCAGCCCGGGCGGATCCGATCGTGTGGGGCGGTAGCTCAGCTGGGAGAGCGTCGCGTTCGCAATGCGAAGGTCGGGAGTTCGATCCTCCTCCGCTCCACCATTTCCACTTCCCGCAAGATCACCGGACACCCAAGAAACCGCGCTCTGATGCGGTTTTCCGTCGCATGACGCCGCAATCGCCGCCGCCGAGCCCGGCGCGGCTCATCCGACCTCCTGATTAGCGTCGAACCTCAGCAGGCGATTCCCTTCTCCCACCACAAGAGCAGAGCTTCCGCTCAGCCACGCCGGGTCTTGATAACTTTCAAAACAAGGGCTTCCGCTCGGCCGCAGGCCGAGCGGGTC
>JAJPHA010000120.1 GCA_021325475.1 Rhodanobacteraceae bacterium
CCGAAGGACAGCGGAAGCTCTGCTCTGGTCAGCAAAGAAGTGACCCGCTCGGTCTGCGACCGAGCGGAAGCTTTGCTTCTGGAGACAAATCGCACAAACAACGACCGAGCGGAAGCTCTGCTCTTGTGACGGGAGAGGCGGCGGCAGACTGAATTTCAGCGCTAGTGAGGAGGGGCCAAAGAACAAGCTTCGTTTCGCGAGCGCCCAAAAAAATGCCCCGGAGACTTAGGGGGGAGTCTCCGGGGCGGGGATGAAGACCGACCTGGGGAGGGATCGATCCTCGGGGTTTGCCCAGGGAGGTGGACAAACCGGGCGCCGTTGCGTGCACCCGGATTACAAGATCGGGTTGGAAGGGAAAAAGTTCAAGGGCCAGCCGTCCGGATTCAGGTTTCGTTCATGCGTGCGCCAACGGTGAGAGGGGAGTGGAAAATGCCGTGCTTCTCAGCCCTCAGCCCTCAGCCCTCAGCCCTCAGCCCTCAGCCCTCAGTGCGCCTCGTCCCAGTTCGCGCCGACGCCGATGTCGACCACCAGTGGCACGCTCAGTTCCGCCGCGCCCGCCATGCGCTGGCGCACGCCGGCGGCGATCGCCTCGACTTCGTCCGCGGCGACCTCGAACACCAGTTCGTCGTGGACTTGCAGGAGCATGCGCGCGTCGCCCGGACGGTCGGCGAGCCAGGCGTCGAGGGCGATCATCGCGCGTTTGATGATGTCGGCGGCGGTGCCCTGCATCGGCGCGTTGATCGCGGCGCGCTCGGCGCCGGCGCGCGAGGCCTGGTTGCGCGAATGGATCTCGGTCAGGTACAGGCGGCGGCCGAACAGGGTCTCGACGTAGCCGTCGCGGTGGGCCTGCTCGCGGGTGGCCTGCATGTAGGCCTGCACGCCGGGATAGCGCTCGAAGTAGCGCTGGATGTATTCCTGCGCCTCGCCGCGCTCGATGCCGAGCTGGCGCGCCAGGCCGAATGCGCTCATGCCGTACATCAGGCCGAAGTTGATCGCCTTGGCGGCGCGCCGCTGGTTCGCATCGACCAGTTCCGGCGGCACGCCGAACACCTCCGCGGCGGTGGCGCGGTGCACGTCCTGGTTGCCGTGGAACGCGGCGAGCAGGCCGGGATCGCCGGAGAGATGCGCCATGATCCGCAGCTCGATCTGCGAATAGTCGGCGGCGAGGATGCGGTAGCCCGGCGGCGCGACGAATGCCTGACGGATGCGTCGGCCTTCCTCGGTGCGGATCGGGATGTTCTGCAGGTTCGGATCGTTCGACGACAGCCGCCCGGTCGCCGCGACGGCCTGGTGGTAGCTCGTGTGCACGCGGCCGGTGCGCGGATGGATGTGCTCGGCGAGCTTGTCGGTGTAGGTCGAGCGCAGCTTGGCGAGGGTGCGGTATTCGAGGATCAGGCGCGGCAGTTCGTGCAGCCCGGCGAGGCCCTCCAGCGCCTCCTCGTTGGTGGACGGCTGCCCGGTCGGCGTCTTCAGCGTCACCGGCAGCCGCAGTTCCTCGTACAGCAGTTGCTGCAACTGTTTCGGCGAATCCAGACTGAAATGCCGTCCGGCGACGGCGTAGGCGCGCTGCTGCAGCTCCAGCAGGCGCCGGCCGAGCTCGGCGCTGTGCGCCTTGAGCTTGTCGACGTCGATCAGCACGCCGGTCTGCTCCATGCGCGCGAGCACCGGCACGAGCGGCATCTCGATCTCCTCGAACACCCGGCGCAGTTTCGGCTCGGCGACGAGCCGCGGCCACAAGGCGTGGTGCAGGCGCAGGGTCACGTCGGCATCCTCCGCGGCGTAGTCGGCGGCGCGGCGCACGTCCACCGCGGCGAACGGAATCTGGCGGGCGCCCTTGCCGGTGACGTCCTCGTAGTGGATGGTGTCGTAGTCCAGGTATTTCTTGGCCAGCGTGTCCATGTCGTGGCGGTTGCCGCTGGCATTGAGCACGTAGGATTCCAGCATCGAGTCGTAGCGCACGCCGCGCAGCGCGATGCCGTAGTTCGACAGCACGTTCATGTCGTACTTGGCGTGCTGTCCCACCTTGGCTTTTTGCGCATTTTCCAGAATGGGACGCAGCGCCGCGAGCACCGCCTCGCGCGCCAGTTGCGCCGGCGCGCCGGGGTAGTCGTGCGCCAGCGGCACGTAGGCGGCGTGCCCGGGCTCGACCGCGAAGGAGACGCCGACGATCTCGGCGCGCAGCGGGTCGAGGCTGGTGGTTTCGGTGTCGAAGGCGACGAGCGGCGCGTCGCGCAGCCGTTCCAGCCAGCGTTCGAGCTGCGCCTCGGTCAGCACCAGTTCGTAGTTTTTTTCGGGACTCGGGACGCGGGACGCGGGACTCGGCGCCACCGAATCGGTGGCGGTGGCCGGCCCGGATGCCACGGGCGATTCCCCATCGGACGCAGGCCCCGCTTCGCTCGGGCCGCGCCCGGCCTGCTCCTCCAGCTCGCGCAGCGCCGCGCGGAATTCGTAGCGGGCGTACAGCTCGCGCAATCTGGCCGTGTCCGGCGCGCGCGGCACGAGCTCGGTCGGCGCCACCGCGAGCGGGACGTCGGTCTTGATCGTGGCGAGCTCGCGCGACAACGGCAATTGCGGCAGCGCGGCGCGCAGATTCTCGCCGAGCTTGCCGCCGATGGTGTCGGCGCGGGCGATCAGGGCATCGAGCGAGCCGTATTCGGCGAGCCATTTCGCGGCGGTCTTCGGCCCGCACTTCGGCACGCCGGGGATGTTGTCCGCGGCGTCGCCGACCAGCGCCAGCCAGTCGACGATCTGCGCCGGCGCGACGCCGAACTTGTCGCGCACGCCGGCCTCGTCGAGGGTGATGTTGGTCATGGTATTGACCAGCCGCACGTGCGGCTCGACCAGCTGGGCGAGGTCCTTGTCACCGGTCGAGATCACCACCTCCATGCCGGCGGCCACGGCGCACCGCGCCAGCGTGCCGATGACGTCGTCGGCCTCGACCCCGGGCACGCGCAGGATCGGCAGGCCGAGCGCCGCGACCAGCGCCAGCATCGGTTCGATCTGCGCGGCGAGCTCCTCCGGCATCGGCGGCCGGTGCGCCTTGTACTGCTCGTACAGCGCGTCGCGGAACGTCGGCCCCGGCGCGTCGGCGACGAAGGCCACGTAGTCGGGCCGGGCGCGCAGCGCCGCGCGCACCATGTTGAACACGCCGAACAGCGCACCGGTCGGCTCGCCCGCGCGATTGGTGAGCGGCGGCAGCGCGTGATAGGCGCGGTACAGATAACCGGAGCCGTCGATCAGGGTCAGGGTCGGGCGCGTCATGGCGGCGGCGGCGCGGATGGGGCGTCGAGCTTGGGCCAAGGCCGCGGGTTTTGCAACGCGCCCGCGCGCCGTTGCAGTGCAGTCATCTCCGGCCGGCGCGCATTTGCTATGCTCGCAGCAAACCCGAGGTGCCCTGCCATGAGCTTCGCCCGTTGCCTTTCGATCGCACTGGTTCTCGCAAGCGGATCCGTCGTCGCCCAGCAAGCCGAGCATCCGCCGGCACCACCGCCGGTGCAGGCGCCGCCGGCGCTCAACGAGCCCGGCGTCAAGCCGGCGGCGAGCAAGGCCGCGCCAGCCGCGGCGGAAAGCAAGGCCGCCGAGAGTCCCGGCCTGCCGGCGGAAGTACAGGCCGCCGCCGAGGCCACCGAACTGCCGGTCGTGACGGTGCGTCAGCAGGGCAGCGAGACGATCGAGGAATACCGCAAGCGCGGCAAGCTGTACTTCGTCCGCGTGCTGACGCCCGGCGCGCCGCCCAAGTTCTACGTGGACAATCCCGAGGCGATTCCGCCGGACATCATGCGCCAGCTTTCGCAGCCCTCCGGCGTGGTGCAGCCGGTGTACTACAAGTTGGCGGAGTGGAAGTGAGGGAGAGGGCTGAGGGCCGAGGGATGAGGGCTGAGGGCTGAGGGCCGAGGGATGAGGGCTGAGGGCCGAGGGATGAGGGCTGAGGGCCGAGGGATGAGGGCTGAGGGCCGAGGGATGAGGGCTGAGGGCCGAGGGATGAGGGCTGAGGGCCG